>NZ_LZKH01000245.1:0-6248 GCF_001672745.1 Mycobacterium sp. E1386 | reverse complement strand
CCGGTCGTGGCCCGGCAAGCGCTCGACCGAGTCCGGTCGAGCAGCCGGTTCGGCGGCCCGACACCCGGGCGGCCTTCGGGCAGACAATTCTTCTCTTCGATCGCCGAACGTGAGCCGTCAAATCAACTATCGTCCGTCTTGAGCAATTGATCGGCACCGGCGAAGGAAGCAGGCAGTGAGGACGCTAGAGGGCGTTCTGGCCAGGCACCCGTTCTTCCGCGGGATGGACCCGCGCCATGTGCAGTTGGTGGTCGGGTGTGCGGCAAACCTGCGCTTCACCGCGGGCGAGTTGATCTTCCGCGAGGGCCAGCCCGCTGATCACTTCTATCTCATCCGCGCGGGCAGGATTGCGCTCGAAACCCCCGCTCTGGGCCGCGGCAGCTTGACGGTGCAGACGCTCCGAGACGGAGACATCCTGGGCTGGTCGTGGTTGGTGCCGCCCTACAACTGGCGGTTCGACGGGCGCGCGGTCGAGACGACGCGCGCCATCGGTTTCGACGGCAAGTGCCTGCGCGGCAAGTGCGAAGAGGACCACGAACTCGGGTACGAGCTGCAGAAGCGTGTGATCGCGGTTCTCGGCCAGTATCTCGATGCGACGAGGTTCCGGCTCCTGGACATCTATGCCGATGTCGTCGGATAGGGCCGGACCGGCCCTCAGCCTTCGAATGCCGGACCGTCGAAGCGGTCACGAGTGATGAATTCCGCGACCGGTCGGCGGCGCAGCCTGGTCGGCTGGCGCACCGGTTTGCCAAGGGGCACAACCGCGGCGAGGGCGTGCAGGTCGGGGATCCCCAGCAGGCGGCGAACCTGGTCCTCGGCCGCGATGGCCATGGTTGTGATGGTGCCGCCGTAGCCCTCGCTGCGGGCGGCCAGCAGGACGTTCCAGATCAGCGGGTAAACGGATGCGCCACCGGCCAGGCCGACGCGGTCCAAGTCCTGATCGATCGAGGCGACAACGGTCAGGTCGACCGAAACCACAAGGACGACCGGCGCTTTCGCGATCGGCGCGACGAAGGTGTCGGGGATGTCGGTCTGGTCGATGACGTCCTGCGGCACACCGCTGGGATGGATTGAATTCCAAGGGTTTTCACCCGCCTGCAGTTGGGCGAAGTAGCGCCGGGCCGCGGTCACGCCCAGATCGGCGAGGCGGCGACGGGTGTCCGGGTCACGCACCACGGTGATGTGGGCGCCCTGGCGGTTGCCGCCGCTCGGGGCGAACCGGGCGTTGTCGAAGATGCGCCACAACACCTCGTCGGGCAACGGGTCGTCGGTGAAATCGCGCGCCGCGAACGTCGTCCGCATGACGTCGTACAGCTCCATGGCCGCGTCACGCGCTCGCGGAGGCGCGGCGCTCCAGGCGGAAGGTGCGTTTGAATCCGGCCGGCTGCGTCGTCAGGGTCACCTCGACCGCACCGCTGGGCGCGATGACGTAGCGCTCCTCGACGTCGGGCCCGTCCCGCCACCGGCCGACCGGCTGGCGCCCGAGGTCGTCGCGCTCGTGCAGGGCCGGGTCGAACGGGAAAAGAACCGGGTCGTAGGGCGTCACGTCGCCGTCGGGCCGGCCGTTGACCAGGCGGCTGCACTCGACGAACCGGAAGTGGCCGATGTTGTGCGCCGCCCGGTAGGTGCGCTTCACCACCAACGGGGTGTGCCCATCGGCGGGCAGCGAGACGTCCTTGCACACGATCGGGTCGAAGACGACGCCGGCGCCGGCTTCGGCCTCGCGGAAGACGCCGAAGTTGCGCGAGAAGCGTTCGGAGAGCGCGAAATCGGATTCCTTGTCGAGAAAGACGGCCAGGCCGATCGCGGTGGCCGCGAAGGGGTGCGGCGAGCGTTTGACCCGCTTGTCGCCGAAGGCGGTGCGCAGCATCCGCGAAACGAGCGGGAAGCTGCCGGCGCCGCCCACGACGTAAATGCCGGCGACTTCCGACCAGGTCACGTCGGTGCCGCCCGGCGCGGGGTTGTGCAGGACGCGTTCGAGCAGCTTCATCGTCTTGTCGACCAGCGGAGCGCAGGCCGCGTAGACGTCGTCGACCGGACACGAGAACGGGGGCCGGTCCGCCCCGTCGACGCCCGAGAGGTCCACCAGGAAGCGGCGCGTCTGCGGACCCACCGCCTCCTTGCGGGCCGCGACCTCCTCCCGCAGCAGGTCGCGGGCGGCGGCGTCTACGCCGGAGAGCCGCGAACCGGCCAGCACGAGGTCGACGATCGCCTCGTCGAAGTCGTCGCCGCCCAGGCGCTGGATGCCCTCACTGATGACGACCTCGTTCGCGTGTCCGGTCATCTTGAGCAAGGAGGCGTCGAAGGTGCCGCCGCCCAGGTCGTAGATGAGGACGTATTCCCGTTTGGCGGTGATGGTGGAGCGGTACCGGTGCGCGTATTCCAGGCTCGCGGCAGACGGCTCGTTGAGTAGCGCGACGACGTGGAAGCCGGCCGCGACGAAGGCGTCCAGTGTCAGCAGTCGCTGGGCGCTCGAGGCGTTGGCCGGCACGCTGATCGCGGCCTCGACGGTTTCTCCGGCGGCGAGGCTGGCGTTGGAGCGGCGCAGCAGGTCGCTCTTCAGCTGGGCCAGAAAGCCGGTAAGCAGGTCCGCCAGTCGATGGCTGCGGCCGGCCAGGCTCACCTCGGTCTGGGGCCCGGCCTCATTGAGCAGACGTTTGAACGATCGCAGGACCGACCAACCCGGGTCGTGGCGGACGGCGGCGGCCTCCGCACCGAACCGCAAGTCCCCGGCGGCGTTGGCCGCGACGATCGACGGCCACGCGTCAACGCCGTCGAACGAGATGACGGGATAGTTGCCTCGGTCGACGGCCGCAACGACAGTGTGTGTGGTGCCAAAGTCGATGCCGACTCTCATCGCGCAATCTTAGGACCGCGCTGGGGAGTTCGACACGACCTTTTCGGTCGGCGCGTCCCACCGTTTTTGCAACTCCCGCTCGGCGGCGGTGGCGACCAGACCCGACGGCGCGAACCGCTTCGACGGCACCGGCTCATCCTCGGTCAGCGGCCTGCCCGCGCCGCGCATCGCGCCCAGGGCGACGACCACCCCGGCGATGACCACGATGACGACGACAAGCGCGAACAGGATGGACAGCGTGCCCTGAACGAAGGTGTTCCTGATGACCTCGTCGAGTTGATGGGCGTTCTTGGCCGAACCGAACGACGTCTTGCCGGCGTTTCTGGCCGCGAGGTATTGGAAGTGCTGCGTCCAATAGCCGACATTGGGATCCGCCGAGAAGATCTTCTGCCACGACGCGGTGAGCGTGACCGCCAAGTCCCACAGCAGCGGAATCCCGGGAATCCATGCCCACTTCAGCAGGCCCTTCTTCACGACGATCACGGTGATCACGGTCAGCGCGACGGCGGCCAGCAGCTGGTTGGCGATGCCGAACAGAGGAAACAGGGTGTTGATGCCGCCCAGCGGATCGGTCACGCCCATCAGCAGGATGCTGCCCCAGGCGGCGGCCACGGCGAGGCTGCAAACCCACACGCCCGGCCGCCAGCTCGGGTTGCGCAGTTTGGTCAGCGGGCCGCCGAGGTTGCCGAGTGCGTCGGACAGCATGAACCGCGCGACGCGAGTGCCCGCGTCGACGGCGGTCAGGATGAACAGCGCCTCGAACATGATCGCGAAGTGATACCAGAACGCCTTGAGACCCACCCCGCCGAAGACGCGTTGCAACACCTCCGACATGCCGACCGCCAGGGTCGGGGCTCCGCCGGTGCGCGACACGATCGACTTTTCTCCCACGCCGGCGGCGGCCCTGGTGAGTTGGTCCGCGGTCACCGGGGTGCCCGACAGGCCGAGCCGATTGACGTAGTCGGCGGCGGTGGCCGCGGTGCCACCCGTTTGCGCGGCCGGGGCGTTGAGGGCGAAGTACAGGTGTTGGTCGAGGATCGCTGCGCTGATCAGGGCCATGACGGCGACGAACGACTCGGTGAGCATGCCGCCGTACCCGATGAACCGCATCTGGCTTTCCTTCTCCAGCAGCTTGGGCGTCGTCCCCGACGAGATCAGCGCGTGGAACCCGGACAGCGCGCCGCACGCGATGGTGATGAACAGGAAGGGGAACAGCGAGCCGGGGAACACCGGTCCGTCGCCGCTGGCGGCGAACCGCGAGATCGCGGGTGCCTGCATGAGCGGGCGGGCCAAGCAGATGCCGACCGCTAGCAGGGCGATGGCGCCGACCTTCATGAATGTGGAGAGGTAATCGCGCGGGGCCAGCAGCAGCCAAACAGGCAGCACCGAAGCCACGAAACCGTAGCCGATGATCAGCCACGACACAGTCACCGGTGAGATGCTCAACCACGTTGCGGCCCAGGGTGTTTCACTGACCCAGTTGCCGGAGACCACGGCCAGCATCAGCAGCACGAAGCCGATGATCGATACCTCCGCCACCCGCCCCGGCCGCAGGAATCGCAGGTAGCACCCCATGAAGAGGGCGATGGGGATGGTCATGCCGATGGAGAACACGCCCCAGGGGCTTTGGGCCAGGCCCCGCACCACCACCAGCGCCAGCACCGCGATGATGATCACCATGATGACGAACGCCCCGACCAGGGCGGCAGCGCCGCCGGTGGCGCCGAGTTCGTCGCGGGCCATCTGACCCAGGGAACGTCCCCGCCGCCGGGTGGAGATCCACAAGACCAGGTAATCCTGGACCGCGCCGGCGAACACCGCGCCGATGACGATCCAGATAGTGCAGGGCAGGTAGCCCATCTGCGCGGCGAGCACCGGGCCGACGAGTGGTCCGGCTCCGGCGATGGCGGCGAAATGATGACCGAACAACACCCGCCGGTCGGTGGGCACGTAGTCGGTGCCGTCCTCGAACATTTCGGCCGGCGTCGCGTGATCGTCGCGCGGGCGGACGATTTTCATCTCGATCAGCCGGGCGTAGAACCGGAAGCCGATGAGGTACGTACAGATCGCCGCGACCACGAACCAGACCGCGTTCACCGCCTCGCCGCGCGCGAACGCGATGATCGCCCACGCGACCGCACCGATCACGGCGATGGTCCCGAACACGACCTTGTGCCGGACGGTGATGGGGGAGCGGTCCACGATCGCGACGGGCGGCAGCTGCTCGTCGGTGTGGATGTAGCTGACGTCGTCGTCGCGCGCTTTCACTGCCACGGCGGAAACCCTACGCGCGGAAGAAGAACAGCGCTTGACTTAATACAGCGCGCGCACGGCATCGATGGTGTCGGCCTCCGCCGGGCCCTTGTCGTCGCGGTAGCGCACCACCCGGGCGAACCGCAGTGCCACACCGCCGGGGTAGCGGGAGGATTTCTGGACGCCGTCCAACGCCACCTCGACCACCTGCTCGGGCCGCAACCGCACGACGTAACCGTCGGTTCCGCTGACGGCGAGTTCGCTGAACCGCGCGGTCTGCCAGTCCAGCATCGCGTCGGTCATTCCCTTGAATGTCTTTCCCACCATGACGAATTCACCGGTGGCCGGGTCGCGCGCCCCGAGATGGATGTTGGAGAGTTTGCCGCTTCGGCGCCCCGATCCCCATTCCACCGCGAGCACCACCAGGTCCAGCGTGTGCACCGGCTTGACCTTCAGCCAACCGGCCCCGCGCCGGCCCGCCTGATACGGCGCGTCCGGCGCCTTGGCCAGCACGCCTTCGTGGCCGGCGGCCAGCGTCGCGGCCAGGAAGTCCTCGGCGGCCGCGGGCTCGGAGGTCAGCAGCCGATCCACCCGCTGCGCCTCCGGCACCAGCGCGTCCAGGGCGGCCAGCCGCTCGGCGGTCGGCGCGTCGAGCAGGTCATCGCCGTCGCGGTGCAGGATGTCGAAGAAGAACACCGAAAGTGGTTGCGCCGCACGGGCCGCGTCCACGTCGACCGATCGGCCGAACCGCGACGCGGTGACCTGGAAGCGGTGTGGGGAGTTGTCGGAACGCAGCGCGATCGCCTCGCCGTCGGCGATGAGGTCGCGCACCGGCAGGGCCAGCGTCGCCTCCACCACCTCGGGCAGCCGGGCGGTGACGTCGTCGAGGCTTCGGGTGTAGACGGTGACCTCGTCACCGGACCGGTGAATCTGCACCCGGGCACCGTCCAGCTTCGCCTCGAAAATGGCTGTGCCGCCGTGGCGTTCGAGCGCATCGGCCACCCCGGTGGCGGTCTGAGCCAACATCGGGCCGACCGGCCGGCCGACCCGCAGGGTGAACGCGTCCAGCGCGCCGGTCCCGCCGCCCAGGGCGGCGGCCGCCACGGCCGGCAAGTCCCCGCCCAGCATCGCGGCGCGC
>NZ_LZKH01000244.1:0-19123 GCF_001672745.1 Mycobacterium sp. E1386 | reverse complement strand
AGCCAATCCATCACCCGCCCGGCGTATTTGGCCAACTCGTCGGGCCGATACCCGGCGGCCTTGCCGGCCAGGTCGGCTTCGGCGGCCTGGCGGGTCAATGCGTCCACCGCGGCGGGCAGCTGGGCGAAAAAACTCCGGATCACCTTGACGTGGCTATCACCGATGACCCCATCGCGTTGGCCGGCCGCGGTGGCGCTCAGCTGCGGGGCCAGCGGCTGGCCGGTCAACCCCCGGCGCTGTCCGAGGTCGGCGGCGTCGGCGATGCGCTGGGCGGCCTCGGCCTTGGTGATGCGCAACCGATCAGCCAGGCCCACCCGCAGCGAGCCACCCAACTCCGCGGGGCTGGCCTGGGCGTCGAGCTGGTTGATCAACGCGTGCTGCGGGGCGCGCAACCGGCGGTACACCCGTTCCAGGCGCTCCAGGGCGCGCAGCCGCTCCGGGGTGGTCAACACATCAAAAGACAACCCACACAGGCGCTCCACGTCGTCGTCGAGCGCGTCGAACACCTCGACGATCTCCTCACGACCACTGACACCCATGCCGCAAACCCTACGAACACCCACCGACAAAAACGGCCGCCATGTGACCACTGAAGCCAAAGTGACACAAGGGATTACAACGAGTTGGCACCCGATTGGCGACCCGCATCGCCCGGCTAGGCCGCTCGCGATCGCCACTGGGGGATCGCCGCCACCAGGTGAACCGACAGCAGGAACGCGCTCACCGGTCCGCTCGGCCTACCGTCGTATAAGGCTCGTTGGCAAAGGTTTTCGGATCATCGAGCAAGTTCATCTCCGCACCCGATGCGTCAGCCGCGGCGCGTGCCGGTCACCTTCGAGCGGGGCAGCCGCCCTGCCCGTGAATGACCGTTCAGCTGGTCACCGGTGACGGTCACGTCGAACTCGAGGTTCAACCGCATCGGCTTGGTGACCGACTGCCGCCAGGTCACCCTGTCGCCGTCGACCGAAATATCCCATAGCGACGTGGTTTCGCCGTTCAGGGTGGCGGTGCCGCGAAGGCCGTCCTCATCCGGGCTGAAGGCGTAGATGACGACCAGCGACCCGATCGGCGTCTTGATAAGTACGTCCCACTCTCCGAGGATGGGCATGTCAGATCTCCACCGGTTCGCGCCCCGACGGCTTCCACACGATGCCGCGGCGCTCGTATTCGAACAGCTCCTCCACGGCGTGCGCGACGCGGGGCCCGTAGGAACGCTCCAATAGGTAGAGCGCCAGGTCGAGACCGGAGGTGACGCCGCCCGCGCTGACGAAGTCGCCGTCGTCGACGACGCGGGCCCTGACAGCGTTCACTCCCGCCGCGTCGAGGAGGTCGATGCCCAGGTAATGGCTTGTGGCGTAGCGGTTCTCGATCAGCCCCGCCATTGCCAGCAGCGCCGATCCGCCACAGACCGATCCGACGATGACCTCGGAGTCGTCAAAGCACCTGCGCAGCAACGGAATGAGGGGAGTGTCGAGTGTGCGGGCCAGCAATACGGGAATGGTCTCGGCGCCGTGGTCCGGGTCGCCCGCGATCGCCCCGCTCACACCGGGAACGATTACGTATCCCGGCTTGGTCGGGTCCAGGCCGCCGGTGGCCAGCAATGCGACATCCTCGGTGCCGCTGAGTACTTCGCGGCGTCCCTCGGCGGAGACGAGCTCGACGATCAAGTCCCCACCCACCGCCTGAGCGCCCGCCGTGAGTACCTCGAAGGGGGCGATGACGTCGAGCAGATCGAACTTGTCGATCAGGACGATTTGTGCGAACACGATTGCCAATGCTGGCAGGACGGGTGCCGCAGAACCAGTGGCAAGAAGGACGCATTGCGCTGGTATATTGCCAAACGTGCATCGGGTCGCCGTGGTTGCGTTGCCGGATTGCGTGGTCTCCGACCTGGCGACACCGATCGACGTCTTCGGCCGGGTCAGGCTGCCGGACGGCCGAGCGGGCTACCGGGTGCGGGTGTGTGGGACGGAGGCGGAGGTCGGTGCGGGTCCGATTCGCATCGCGACCGACCACGGGATCGACGAGCTCTGCGACGCCGACACCATCGTGGTGCCCGGCTCCAACGATCCGTTGGCGCCGGCACCGCGGGCACTGATTGTCGCGCTGAAGGCGGCTCACGACAGCGGGATTCGCATCGCTTCGATCTGCACCGGTGCCTTCGTTCTTGCCGCCGCCGGTGTTCTCGACGGCAAGCGGGCGACGACACACTGGCTGGGAGCCGCCGACTTCCGAAACACCTATCCCGCCGTCGATCTCGACCCGGATGTGCTTTACGTGGACGAAGGTCAGATCTTGACGTCGGCCGGGGCGTCGGCGGGTCTGGACCTGTGTCTGCACCTGGTCGCCCGCGACTACGGGTCGGCCGTCGCCGCGGAGTCCGCACGCCTGGCCGTCGCGCCGCTACACCGGGCCGGCGGCCAAGCGCAGTTCATCCTGCGCAATCGGCGGCCGGCCAACACCCGCCTCGACGGGGTGCTCGCCTGGATCGAAGCACATGCGCACGAAAATCTGACGCTGCAGGAGATCGCCGCCTACGCGGCCACCAGCACTCGTACCCTCAATCGCCGCTTCCAGGCGGAGACGGGCCAGACACCGATCCAATGGCTCACCGGTGTGCGGGTGCGCCATGCTCAGCAGCTCCTGGAAGGCACGTCCGACAACGTCGAAAGCATCGGCCGTCGTGTGGGTTTCGAGTCGGCCGCAAACTTCCGCGAGCAGTTCAAGCGCCTCGTCGGGGTGTCACCACAGGCGTATCGCACGGCGTTCCGCGATCAGGTGTCGCGCTAGGCGGTGCGAGTGGTTGTCGGCGTGGTCCTTAGTCGCGATCGGGCGGGTTCGTCGCGTACACCCAGGACAGGAACCGCGCGACGGCCTCGGCGGACCGATGCGCCCGGGGCGAACTGAAGATGTCGAAAGCGTGTTGCGCGCTTGGTAATTCGGCGTAGGCGACGGGGGACTTCGACACCGCGCGCAGCTCCTCGGTGAACTCCTGAGCTTCGCCGACGGGGATCAGGGAATCGTCGCGGCCGTGCAGGACGAAGAACGGGGGCGCGTCGGCCCGCAGCCGCCGGATCGGCGAGGCGTCGACGTAGACGTCGCGGTGCGCGTCGAATTGCCGCTTCACTACGAACTTTTCGAGCAGCGAGACGAATTCGGGCCGACCCTCGCCCTCGGTCGAGAACCAGTCGTAGCGGCCGTAGATCGGGACCGCCGCCACCACCGACGTGTCGGCGTCTTCGAAGCCCGGCTGGAATTGCGGGTCGTTGGGGGTCAGCGCCGCCAGCGCGCACAGGTGTCCGCCCGCGGAGCCGCCGGTGACGGCGACGAAGTCGGGGTCACCACCGTAGTCGGCGATGTTCTCCTTGACCCATGCCAGCGCCCGTTTGACGTCGACGATGTGGTCGGGCCAGGTGTGGCGGGGCGAGACGCGATAACCGATGGACACGCACACCCAGCCGCGGGCGGCCAGGTGGCTCATCAGCGGGTAGGCCTGCGGCCGGCGCATCCCGATCATCCAGGCCCCGCCGGGCACTTGCAGCAGCACGGGCGCCTTGGCGTCCCGCGGCAGGTCGCGGCGGCGCCAGATGTCGGCGAGGTTGGCGCGACCGTTCGGGCCGTAGGACACCACGTTCGTCTTCTCGACGTAGCGCCGGCGGGCGACGGTGTTGCCCAGCGGCAGGCTGCGCCGCCCGCTGCGCGTGGGCTTGGCGTGCGGCAGACTGCTCAGCGCCTCTTCGTAATCGTGTCCGAGCTGCTCGCGTAGGCCCGCCTCGAGCACCGGGCCGGGGGTGGTGATGCCGCGGTAGCGGATCACCCCGAGGATCGCCCACGACGCGGCCGTCAGGGCCAGCGCCGCCTTGCCGCGCCGTCCCTCGAAGTGGCCGCGCCGCGCGCGCCGCAGCGCATCCACCAAGGAGACGGTGAAGTAGACGCCTGGCACCTCCGACGTCGGCCAGCCGAACCAGAAGACCAACACGGTGCTGTAGCCCTTGCGTGCCAGCGGCCGTAATCCGTTGGCGGCGTTGGCCAATTCCAGTGCGGCCCGCGCCAGCGGCCGGGGGCGCCGCAGTTCCGAGAGGCGGCGGCGCATCAGCCGTTGACCCGAGCTTGCAGTTCGTTGCGTTGGATCTTGCCGGTGCTGCCGCGCGGGAGTTCGTCGAGGACGGCGATCTCGCGGGGCACTTTGTAGTTGGCCAGGTTTTCCCGGACATGCTGTTTGAGCGTCTCGGGCGTGGCCTCGGCGCCCGCATTCAAAACCACGAATGCCGCCAGGCGCTGGCCGTACTGCTCGTCGTCGACGCCGATGACCGCGGCCTCGGCCACGTCGGGGTGCGCCGCCAGCGTCCTCTCCACCTCGATCGGATAGACGTTCTCGCCGCCGGAGACGATCATCTCGTCGTCGCGGCCGACCACGAACAACCGGCCGGCCTCGTCGAGGTAGCCGACGTCGCCCGACGACATGAACCCCGCGTGAAATTCCTTGGTCGTGCCCGAGGTGTACCCCTCGAACTGGGTGTCGTTGCGGACGTAGATGGTGCCGACCTCGCCGGTGGGCAGCTCGTTGAAATCGCTGTCCAGAATTCGGATTTCGGTCCCGCCCGCCGGGCGGCCCGCGGTGTCGGGTGCGGCGCGCAGGTCCTGCGGAGTGGCCGTGGCGATCATGCCGGCCTCGGTGGCGTTGTAGTTGTTGTAGATCACGTCGCCGAACTCGTCCATGAACGCGGTCACGACGTCGGGCCGCATCCGCGAGCCCGATGCCGCCGCGAATCGCAATGACTTGCAGCTGTACCGCTTTCGCACCTCGGGCGGGAGCTCCATGATGCGGTCGAACATCACCGGCACCACTGCCAGGCCGGTCGCCTGGTGCCGGTCGATGAGGTCCAGCGTGGCCTCGGGGTCGAACTTGCGCCGGGTGACCACGGTGCACGCCATCGACGCCGCGAAGATCAACTGCGAAAAGCCCCACGCGTGGAACATCGGCGCCACGACCACCACCGTCTCCTCGGCCCGCCACGGCGTTCGGTCCAGGATGGCCTTGAGCGTGCCGATGCCGGCGTTGCCGCCGGTTTGATTGGCGCCCTTGGGAGTTCCGGTGGTGCCGGAGGTCAGCAGAATCATCCTGCCCTTGCGTCCGGTGCGCTCGGGTTGCCGGCCGGTGTGATCGGTGATGAGCTTTTCGACCGTCAGCTCGTGCTGCCCGTCGGTCCAGGCCACGATGCGGGTGGCGTCCGGTTTGTCGGCCAGCGCACGGTCCACCGTGTCGGTGAACTCCTCGTCGTAGATGACGGCGTCGACGCCTTCGCGGTTGACCACCTCGGCGAGCGCGGGCCCGGCGAATGACGTGTTGAGCAGCACGACGTCGGAGCCGATCCGGTTGGTCGCCACCACCGCCTCGACGAAGCCGCGGTGGTTGCGGCACATGATCCCGACGACCTTGGGCTGGCCCGAGGGCAAGGCCTGCAGCGCCGCGGCGAGCGCGTTGATCCGCTCGTCGAGCTGGCGCCAGGTCAGCGCGCCGAGCTCGTCGACCAGGCCCGGCCGGTCCGGGCAGCGTTGCGCCGCGCTGGCGAAGCCCACGGTCATCCCCATGCCCTCGCGGCGCATGGCGGCGGCGATCTTCAAATAGCGGTCGGGCCGCATCGGCGCGATCATGCCGGCGCGCCGCAGGGTGGTGATGAGCCCGAGGGCGTCGTTGACCGGACCAAGGAGAGAGGCCACGGCTCAGCCCAGGATCGGGAAGCGTCGCTTGGCGGCCAGGTCCTTGAGGGCCTGCTGCATCACCGACCGCACGTGCTCGTCGACCTCGTCGACGTCCGGGTCGTCACCGAATTGCGCGGTGATATCGATCGGCTTCAGCACCTGCGTGACGATCTTGGTGGGCAGCGGCAGATTGGGCGGGATCACCGCGCTGAAGCCGAAGGGGAAGCCGAACGACAGCGGCAGGATCGCGCTGCGCAGCAAGCGCTTCACCCCCAAGCGCTCGGCCAGCCAGGTGCCGCGCGACAGGTAGAGCTGCGTCTCCTGTCCGCCGATGGATACCGCGGGCACGATGGGGACGCCGGACTCGATCGCCGTCCTGACGTATCCCTTGCGGCCATCGAAGTCGATGACGTTCTCCGAGAGCGTTGGCCGGTACGCGTCGTAGTCACCGCCGGGGAAGACGATGACCACCCCGCCGGACCGCAGGGCCTTGGCCGCGTTCTCCCGGTTGGCCCGGATGTATCCGGTACGGCGGAAGAGCTCGCCGGTGGGGCCGGCCATGAGGATGTCGTGGCTCAGCGTGTAGATCGGCCGGTCGTAGCCGAATTTCTCGTAGAAGTGGACGCTGAAGATGGGGACGTCCATCGGGAACATCCCGCCGGAGTGGTTGCCGACGACGAGCGCCCCGCCGGGCGGGAACGAATCCAGGCCGTGCACCTCCGACCGGAAGTATGTCTTCATGGCCGGGCGCATCACGCTCATCAGGCGCTGGGTCAAGACAGGGTCGAATTTGCCGATGTCGCCGACATCGGAGTGATCGTTGTCGGTCACGTTCCTCCCTTAGACGCTCCCGCGAGGCCGCCCTAGGTATGAGGAGCCGCGTCGAATTCCTCGATGGTAGCGACCGGGGCGCGGCGGCCGTCATGGTGTTTATCTCTTTCCTCTTCCGCGATATGGTGCGGGCCCGGCCCTGCCGCTATTGTTACGACGCACTCAGTGAAATCTCGAGAAACGGGACCCCGATGGACGTTGCCGGTTTGTCCCCCGAGCGCAACGCCCGCTCGGGCGCCGCGCGCAGAAGTGCCCCCCGCGCCCGGCGGCCCCACGTCGGCGTCGTCCGCACCGAACCGGCCCATCGCGGTCAGGGGCCGTCGCCGTCCGCACCGACCACCGGCCGCCCGGCCGGTGACGTCGACCCGGCCAACCCGGACGCGGCGGACCACCGCCAGGCCGACTACTTCGTGCGGCTGCTCTCACAGAACCGCAGGCTCATCGACCAGCGGCTCGACGACTACCAGAAGGCGATCGTCGCCGCGCAGGCCAGCGGCGACGTCGACGCCGTCTGCAGCCTTCGCCGCATGGCGCGCATCGAGGAACAGGACCGGGACAATCTCGACGGCATGCTCGAGAAGTTGCGCCGCCGATTCGCCCGCCGGGTACCCGCCGAGCCACCCGCCCTTTCCCCGCGGCCCCGGTCCGCGGTCCGGTAGCTATTCGCCTACGGCGCAGCGGTTTTCGTCGCTGGGGCGACCGGCGCAGGGTTGGGCGCGCCGATTCGGCCACACCCGCTTGGCGGTGCCGATACATTTGACGGGCCAACTGGTTTGTTCCGACACCGAACGAGGCCGCCCATGGGATTCATGACCCCGGACCTTCCCGACGTCGATCGCAAGACCTGGCCGACTCTGCCCCGGGCCACCCGGCTGCAGGTCGTGACGCGGCACTGGGCGGAACAGGGCTTTGGAACACCGTATGCCGTCTATCTGCTGTACCTGATCAAGATCGCCCTGTACATCGCCGTCCCCGCCGCGATCATCTCGCTGACCCCGGGCCTCGGCGGGCTCGGCCGCATCGCCGACTGGTGGACGCAGCCGATCGTCTACCAGAAGGTCATCGTCTTCACGCTGCTGTTCGAGGTGACGGGCCTGGGTTGCGGTTCCGGCCCGCTGACCGGACGGTTCATGCCGCCCATCGGCGGAATCTTGTACTGGCTGCGGCCCAACACGATTCGGCTGCCGGCGTGGCCCGGGAAGGTGCCGTTCACCGCCGGTGACAGCCGCACCGTCGTCGACGTCGCGCTGTACGCAATCGTTTTGGCCGGCGGGGTGTGGGCGCTGCTGTCGCCCGGCCACGGCGGGCCGGTCACCGCGGCCGGCGACGTCGGCCTGGTCGACCCCGTCCGCGTCATCCCGACGATCGTCGCGCTGGCGGTACTGGGCCTGCGCGACAAGACCATTTTCCTGGCCGCGCGCGGCGAGCACTACTGGCTCAAGCTGTTCGTGTTCTTCTTCCCGTTCACCGATCAGATCGCCGCATACAAGCTCATCATGCTGTTGTTGTGGTGGGGCGCTGCAACATCCAAGCTCAACCACCACTTCCCGTATGTGGTGTCGGTGATGACGAGCAATAACGCGCTGCTGCGGCCCAAAGTGTTCACACCGATCAAGCACATGCTGTACCGCGACCACATCAACGATCTGCGTCCCACCTGGTTGCCGAAGATGATGGCCCACGTCGGCGGCACCACAGCCGAATTCGTGGTTCCGACGGTGCTGGTCTTCTTCGCCGGCGATCACCCGTGGCGGTGGTTCCTGATCGGATTCATGGTGATCTTCCACCTCAACATCATTTCCAACCTCCCGATGGGAGTTCCGTTGGAGTGGAACGTCTTCTTCATCTTCTCGCTGTTCTATCTGTTCGGGCACTACGCCTCGATCCAGGCCACCGACCTGCGTTCGCCGCTGCTGTGGGCCCTCGTCATCGCCGCAGTGGCATTCGTGATCGCGGGAAACATGTTCCCCGAGAAGATTTCGTTCCTCCCCGCGATGAGGTACTACGCCGGCAACTGGGCGTCCAGCGTGTGGTGCTTCCGCGCCGGCGCGGAGGAAAAGATCGACGCCGAGATCGTCAAGAGCTCCGCCCTCGTCGTCAACCAGCTGGCCCGGCTTTACGACCCCGAGACCGCGGAGATCATGGCGGACAAGACCGCCGCCTTCCGGGCCATGCACCTGCACGGCCGCGCGCTCAACGCCCTGGTGCCTCGCGCCCTGGGGGGAGAGGCCGACGAAGCCAATTACAAGATCCGCGAGGGCGAAATCGTCGCCGGCCCGCTCGTCGGCTGGAACTTCGGCGAGGGCCATCTGCACAACGAGCAGCTGCTCGAAGCCGTGCAGCGCCGTTGCCATTTCGAGGACGGCGACGTGCGGGTGATCGTCCTCGAGGGACAGCCCATCCACGTCCAGAAGCAGTGGTACCGCATCTTCGACGCCAAGGCTGGACTGATCGAGGAAGGCTATGTCAACGTCGAGGACATGCTCGCCCGCCAGCCGTGGCCGGAGCCCGGCGACGAGTTGCCCGTGCACGTGCTAAATGGCGGCGACCCGCCGGGCAGCCCTCGATGACCAGGGCGGTGGTGGTCGGCGCCGGCCCCAACGGCCTGGCCGCGGCGATTCACCTCGCTCGGCACGGCGTCGACGTGCAGGTGCTCGAGGCGTGCGACACCGTCGGCGGCGGAGCCCGCTCCGGCGAACTGACGATGGCCGGCGTCATCCACGACCACTGCTCGGCGTTTCACCCGCTGGGCGTCGGTTCGCCGTTCTGGAAGGAGATCGACCTGCAGCGCTACGGGCTGCGGTGGAAGTGGCCGGAGGTCGACTGCGCGCACCCGCTCGACGACGGCACCGCCGGCGTGCTCTATCAGTCGCTCGATGAAACCGTGGCCCGGATGGGGGCCGACGGCGCCCGGTGGCGGCGGGCGATAGGCGACCTGGCGGCGGGATTCGACGAGCTGGCCGAGGATCTCATGGGGCCGGTGCTGGGCATCCCGCGGCACCCGCTGCGCCTGGCCGGTTTCGGCCCGCGGGCGCTGCTGCCGGCCACCACCATGGCCCGCTGGTTCCGCACCGAGCAGGCGCGCGCGCTGTTCGGCGGCGCGGCCGCGCACGTCTACACCCGGCTGGACCGGCCGCTCACCGCGTCCCTGGGGTTGATGATCCTGGCCAGTGGGCACCGCTACGGCTGGCCCGTCGCGCAAGGGGGATCCGGGTCGATCAGCCAAGCGCTGTCCGCGGCCCTGCAGGAGTACGGCGGCTCGGTGGCCACCGGGGTCACCGTCAGCAGTCGCAAGGACATCCCTGATGCCGACATCGTCATGCTCGACCTCAGCCCGGCCGCGGCGCTCGCCATCTACGGCGACGCCATGCCGAGCCGGATCCGGCGGTCGTATCGGCGTTACCGCGAGGGCTCGTCGGCGTTCAAGGTCGACTTCGCCATCGAGGGCGACATCCCGTGGACCAACCCCGACTGTGCCCGGGCGGGCACCGTACACCTGGGCGGCACCTTCGCCGAGATGGCGGACACCGAACGCCAACGCGCGCAAGGGAAGATGGCCGACCGGCCCTTCGTGCTCCTCGGGCAGCAGTACCTGAGCGACCCGTCCCGCTCGGCCGGCAACGTCAACCCGATCTGGGCGTACGCACACGTGCCGTTCGGCTACGACGGCGACGCCACCGCCGCCGTCGTCGGCCAGATCGAGCGGTTTGCGCCCGGGTTCTCCGACCGCGTCCTGGCGACGGTCAGCAAGGGGCCCGCCGAGCTGCAGGCCTACAACGCGAACTTCATCGGCGGCGACATCATCGGCGGCGCCAACGACGGGCTGCAGGTGATCTTCCGCCCCCGCATCGCCGTCGATCCCTACGCCACCGGCGTTCCGGGCGTCTACCTGTGTTCACAGTCCACGCCGCCGGGGGCCGGCATCCATGGCCTGTGCGGTTACCACGCCGCCGAGTCGGCGCTGAAGTGGCTGAAGAAGACCCGCCGCGACTGAGGTCACATTGTCCGCGGGAACCGGGGCGGCAACCGCGCATGTTGCTCATCTAGGCTGACCACGAGCGCGTATTCAGCGGACTCAGTAAAGACATCGCCAAGACAGGGAGAGATCAAGTGACGGTCCGAGTAGGCATCAACGGCTTCGGTCGAATCGGACGCAACTTCTACCGGGCCCTACTGGCCCAACAGGAGCAGGGCACCGCCGACATCGAGGTGGTGGCGGTCAACGACATCACCGACAACCACACTCTGGCGCACCTGCTCAAATTCGACTCGATCCTGGGCCGGCTGCCCTACGACGTCAGCCTGGAAGGCCAGGACACCATCGTGGTGGGCCCGCACAAGATCAAGGCGCTCGAGGTCCGGGAGGGTCCGGCAGCGTTGCCGTGGGGCGACCTGGGCGTCGACGTCGTGGTGGAATCCACCGGCCTGTTCACCAACGCCGCCAAGGCCAAGGGCCACCTGGACGCCGGCGCCAAGAAGGTGATCATCTCGGCGCCCGCCACCGACGAGGACATCACCATCGTCCTGGGCGTCAACGACGACAAGTACGACGGCAGCCAGAACATCATCTCCAACGCGTCGTGCACCACGAACTGCCTCGGGCCGCTGGCCAAGGTCCTCAACGACGAGTTCGGCATCGTCAAGGGGCTGATGACCACCATCCACGCCTACACCCAGGACCAGAACCTGCAGGACGGGCCGCACAAGGACCTGCGCCGGGCGCGTGCCGCCGCGCTGAACATCGTGCCGACCTCCACCGGCGCGGCGAAGGCCATCGGGCTGGTGCTCCCGGAGCTGAAGGGCAAGCTCGACGGTTACGCGTTGCGCGTGCCGATCCCCACCGGCTCGGTGACCGACCTCACCGCCGAGCTGTCCAAATCCGCCAGCGCCGAAGACATCAACGCCGCCTTCAAAGCCGCGGCGGAGGGCAAGCTGAAGGGCATCCTGAAGTACTACGACGCCCCGATCGTCTCCAGCGATATCGTCACCGACCCGCACAGCTCGATCTTCGACTCGGGCCTGACCAAGGTGATCGACAACCAGGCCAAGGTGGTGTCCTGGTACGACAACGAGTGGGGCTACTCCAACCGCCTCATCGACCTCGTCGCACTGGTCGGCAAGTCGCTGTAGCCGTGGCCGTTCCTACACTCGAAAACCTACTGGCAGAGGGTGTTTCGGGTCGGGGCGTGCTGGTGCGCTCCGACCTCAACGTCCCGCTCGACGACGAAGGCGCCATCACCGACCCGGGCCGCATCACCGCGTCGGTGCCGACATTGCAGGCGCTGGTCGACGCCGGCGCCAAGGTGGTGGTCACCGCGCACCTGGGGCGGCCGAAAGACGGGCCGAACCCGAAGTTGTCGCTGGCGCCGGTCGCCGCGGCGCTCGGTGAGCAACTCGGTCGGCACGTGCAGCTGGCCGGTGATGTAGTCGGCGGCGACGCGCTGGCCCGGGCCGAGGGACTCACGGACGGCGACGTCCTGCTGCTGGAGAACATCCGCTTCGATCCGCGCGAAACCAGCAAGGACGACGGCGAGCGACTCGCGCTCGCCCGCGAACTCGCCGAATTGGTCTCGCCCGGAGGGGCTTTCGTCTCCGACGGGTTCGGGGTGGTGCACCGCAAGCAGGCCTCGGTTTACGACGTGGCCACGCTGCTGCCGCACTACGCCGGCACGCTGGTGGCCGACGAGATCGGGGTGCTGGAGCAGTTGACCAGCTCGACCACCCGCCCCTACGCGGTGGTGCTCGGCGGGTCGAAGGTGTCCGACAAGCTCGGCGTCATCGAGTCGCTGGCGACCAAGGCCGACAGCATCGTGATCGGCGGCGGGATGTGCTTTACCTTCCTTGCCGCACAAGGCTTTTCGGTGGGGAAGTCGCTGCTGGAAGAGGAGATGGTCGACACCTGCCGCCGGCTGCTGGACACCTACGTCGACGTGCTGCGGCTGCCCAGGGACGTCGTGGTGGCCCAGCAGTTCGCCGCCGACTCGCCACCGCAGACGGTGGCCGCCGACGCCATTCCGGACGACATGATCGGGCTGGACATCGGCCCGGAATCGGTGAAGCGCTTCGCGGCCCTGCTGTCCAACGCCCGCACGGTCTTCTGGAACGGCCCCATGGGCGTGTTCGAGTTCCCGGCATTCGCCACGGGCACCCGGGGCGTCGCCGAGGCCATCGCCGCGGCGACCGGCAAGGGCGCGTTCAGTGTGGTGGGCGGCGGTGACTCCGCGGCCGCGGTGCGTGCCCTGGGCATCCCGGAGGGCGACTTCTCGCACATTTCCACCGGCGGTGGCGCGTCGCTGGAATACCTTGAGGGCAAGACGCTGCCGGGCATCGAGGTTCTCGGGCGGCCGCAACCAAGTGGAGGAGACGCGTGAGCCGCAAGCCGCTGATCGCCGGCAACTGGAAGATGAATCTCAATCACTTCGAGGCGATCGCGCTGGTGCAGAAGATCGCGTTCGCGCTGCCGGACAAGTACTACGACAAGGTCGACGTCACGGTCTTGCCGCCGTTCACCGACCTGCGCAGCGTGCAGACCCTGGTCGACGGCGACAAGCTGCGGCTCACCTACGGCGGCCAGGATCTGTCTCAGCACGACTCGGGCGCCTACACCGGTGACATCAGCGGGGCCTTTCTGGCCAAGCTGGGCTGCAGCTTCGTCGTGGTCGGGCACTCCGAACGGCGCACCTACCACAACGAGGACGACGCGCTGGTGGCCGCCAAGGCCGCCGCGGCCCTCAAGCACGAGCTGACCCCGATCGTGTGCATCGGCGAGCACCTGGACGTCCGCGAGGCCGGCGCGCACGTCGCCCACTGCGAGGAGCAGCTGCGCGGCTCGCTGGCCGGGCTGTCCGCCGAGCAGATCGGCAAGGTCGTCATCGCCTACGAGCCCGTGTGGGCCATCGGCACCGGGCGGGTGGCCAGCGCCGCCGACGCCCAGGAGGTGTGCGCCGCGATCCGGGCGACGCTGGGGTCCCTCGCCTCGGCACAGGTCGCCGACACCATGCGGGTGCTCTACGGCGGCTCGGTGAACGCCAAGAACATCGGTGACCTCATCGCCCGCGACGACATCGACGGGGCCCTGGTCGGCGGCGCGTCCCTGGACGGTGAGCAGTTCGCGACGCTGGCGGCGATCGCCGCCGGCGGACCCTTGCCGTAGGGCGTCAGCCGTCGCGCGAGACGATCCGCAGGTGGACGGTTAGGACGATGTCGTCGTACGCGGATCGGAGCGGGTGGACCTCTCTGCGCGAAAGCGCGAGAAACTCGGCAACGATTCGCCGTGCCAATGGTCGCAACCTGACGTTGTTCTCCTGAGATCGCCATCTCAGCAGCGCGAAAGCGGTCGTTTCATCGATCCCGTAGATCACCATCAACATGCCCTTGGCCCGCTCGATGATGGCACGGTTCTTGCTGAACTTCTCCACTTCGGCGGTCAAGGCATCCTGAACGACGTCGTCAGTGGGCGTGACGTCGATGTAAAAGCCTTCAGTTCCAACGACCTCGCCCACCGCATCGACGAGTTGGTTGCCGATCACGACAACGTGGTGGACGTTGCCCTGCACATCGATGATCCGATGTCGCGTGCTGAACGGTCCGTGGTCGCGGCGGATGTCATCCAGGGTCGCCGCGATCTGCCTGCGATCGTCGGGATGCTTGTGCGCGAGCACCAGCTCGGTTGTCGGCGTCACCGTGCCCGGTTCGTAGCCATGAAGCCGTGCTACTTGCTCACACCACTCCCAGCGTTGCCCGTCGAAATAGAAGCGGAATGTCCCCATCCGCTGCGGCGAACCGGCCGCCAACGCCCGAACAACCGCATCGTCGTCTTTTACTTCGCTGAAATCAGCAATCATCGCCACGTCCGAATGTCTGGCACGTAGCAAAGGTGCAAAAGGGTAAACAGCGACGGTTGCGAGAAATCGCTCGATGCCGACGTTGAATTTCTCCACCGAGCATCTAATTGCTGATCGTTACACGCATGTTGAAAAAGGGCAAGGAAGGTTGCCCTAGCACGCGGCGGGCCATTTGCGGCACATCGAGCGCCACCCGGTAGGCTTTAGCGTCATGGAGCTGGCCCTGCAGATCACCCTGGTGGTCACAAGCGTGCTCGTGGTGTTGCTGGTGCTGCTGCACCGCGCCAAGGGTGGCGGCCTGTCGACACTGTTCGGCGGCGGTGTGCAGTCCAGCCTTTCCGGCTCGACCGTGGTGGAGAAGAACCTGGACCGGTTGACGCTGTTCATCACCGGCATCTGGCTGGTCTCCATCATCGGGGTGGCCCTGCTGATCAAGTACCGGTGACCCGTCGGCGGGCGGAGCGCGTGATCCGCACCGATACTGGGACGCATGGTTGACGTTTCGGACATCGCGCTCGAACCCATCGGCGCCGTGCAACGCACGCTCGTCGGTCGCGAGGCGACAGAGCCGATGCGCGCCGACATCCGGCTGCTGGGCGCCATCCTCGGCGACACCGTGCGCGAGCAGAGCGGGGACGAGGTTTTCGACCTCGTGGAGCGAGCGCGGGTGGAGTCGTTTCGGGTGCGCCGTTCCGAGATCGACCGGGTCGACCTGGCGCGCATGTTCGACGGCATCGACATTCACCAAGCGATCCCGGTCATCCGGGCGTTCAGCCACTTCGCGCTGCTGGCCAACGTGGCCGAGGACATCCACCGGGAGCGTCGCCGCGCCATCCACGTCTCCGCCGGCGAGCCGCCGCAGGACAGCAGCCTAGCCGCGACCTACGCCAAACTCGATGGGGCCGAACTTGATTCGGCCACGGTGGCCGACGCGCTGCGAGGTGCCTTGATCTCCCCGGTGATCACCGCCCACCCCACCGAAACCCGGCGGCGCACCGTCTTCGTCACCCAGCACCGCATCACCCAGCTGATGCGGTTGCACGCCGAGGGGCACACCGAAACCGACGACGGGCGCAACATCGAGCGCGAGTTGCGCCGCCAGGTCCTCACCCTGTGGCAGACCGCGCTGATCCGGTTGTCCCGCTTGCAGATCACCGACGAGATCGAGGTCGGGCTGCGTTATTACGCCGCGGCGTTCTTCCAGGTCATTCCGCAGGTCAACGCCGAGGTCCGGGATGCGTTGCGGGCGCGGTGGCCCGACACCGACCTGCTCGCCGCACCGATCCTGCGGCCCGGCTCCTGGATCGGCGGCGACCGCGACGGCAATCCGAACGTGACCGGCGACGTGGTACGCCAGGCCACCGGCAGCGCCGCGTTCACCGCGCTGTCGCATTACCTGGCCGAGCTCACCGCCCTCGAGCAGGATCTGTCGATGTCGGCGCGGCTCGTCCCCGTCACCGCGGCGCTGGCGGAACTGGCCGAGGGCTGCGGGGAGCAGGCCCGCGCCGACGAGCCGTACCGGCGGGCGCTGCGGGTGATCCGCGCCCGGCTCACCGCGACGGGCGCGAAGATTTTGGACAGTCGACCGCAGCACGAGCTGGACCTCGGCCTGACGCCGTATTCCGGCCCGGCCGAGCTGCAGGCGGACCTGGACACCATCGACGAGTCGCTGCGCGCACACGGCAGTGCGCTGTTGGCCGACGACCGCCTGGCCCTGCTGCGAGAAGGCGTGAGCGTCTTCGGGTTTCACCTGTCCGGGCTGGACATGCGGCAAAACTCCGACGTCCACGAAGAGGTGGTGGGGGAGCTGTTGGCCTGGGCCGGGGTGCACCAAGATTACGCTTCGCTGCCCGAGGACGAGCGGGTCGAGCTGCTGGCCGGTGAACTGAGTACCCGCCGCCCGCTGGTCGGCGACCGTGGGGGCCTGTCCGAGTTGGCCCGCAAGGAGCTCGAGGTCGTCGGCGCCGCGGCGGATGCCGTCGCGCGCTACGGCCCGGCGGCGGTACCCAACTACGTCATCTCCATGTGCCGCTCGGTGTCCGACGTCTTGGAGGTGGCGATCCTGCTGAAAGAGGGCGGGCTGCTGGACGCCTCCGGGCCGGAACCGTATTGCCCGGTTGCCATCTCGCCGCTCTTCGAGACGATCGACGATCTGCACAACGGCGCGGCCATCCTGGACGCGATGCTGCAGCTTCCGCTGTACCGGGCGGTCGTCGACGCGCAGGACGGGCGTCAGGAGGTGATGCTCGGCTACTCCGACTCGAACAAGGACGGCGGTTACCTCGCCTCCAGCTGGGCCGTCTACCGAGCCGAGCTGGCGCTGGTCGAAGTGGCCCGCAAGGCCGGAATTCGCTTGCGGCTCTTCCACGGTCGCGGCGGTACCGTCGGCCGCGGCGGTGGGCCGAGCTATCAGGCCATCCTGGCGCAACCCCCGGGCGCGGTGAACGGCTCGCTGCGGCTCACCGAGCAGGGCGAGGTGATCGCCGCCAAGTACGCCGAACCGCAGGCGGCGCGGCGCAACCTGGAGAGCTTGGTGGCGGCGACGCTGGAGTCGACGCTGCTCGACGTAGAGGGCCTGGGAGATGCCGCGGAGCCGGCCTACGCGGTGCTCGACGAAGTGGCCACCCTGGCGCAGCGCGCCTACGCCGAATTGGTGCACGAAACGCCGGGTTTCGTCGACTACTTCATGGCCTCGACGCCGGTCAGCGAGATCGGTTCGCTCAACATCGGCAGCCGCCCGACGTCACGCAAACCCACTTCATCGATCTCGGACCTGCGCGCCATCCCCTGGGTGCTGGCGTGGAGCCAGTCCCGGGTGATGCTTCCGGGCTGGTACGGCACCGGGTCGGCGTTCGAGCAGTGGATCGCGGCCGGGCCCGAAAGCGAAACCGAGCGGGTGGCGATCCTGCACGAGCTGTACGAGCGCTGGCCGTTCTTCCGCGGCGCACTCTCCAACATGGCTCAGGTGCTCGCCAAGAGCGACCTCGGCCTGGCGGCGCACTACGCGGAGCTGGTCGAGGACGCCGAACTAAGGGACCGGGTGTTCGGCAAGATCGTGGACGAGCACCGGCGGACCATCGCGATGCACAAGCTCATCACCGGTCACGAAGACCTGCTCGCCGACAACCCCGCGCTGGCCCGCTCGGTGTTCAACCGCTTCCCCTACCTGGAGCCGCTGAACCACCTGCAGGTGGAGTTGCTGCGCCGCTACCGCTCCGGCGATGACGACGAACTGGTGCAGCGCGGCATCCTGCTGACGATGAATGGATTGGCCAGCGCGTTACGTAACAGTGGGTGATGGGCATTAGTAAGCCATGTCGGACAACGCGTCGCCTGTCACCGCGGCCCAACTGGCGCAGAACACCGTCTTCGAACGACTGGCCCGCGTCGGGTTCGTCGTGAACGGGGTACTGCACCTGATCGTCGGCTATCTCGCCATCCGGGTCGCGTGCGGCGACGGCGGAACCGCTGACCAAACCGGCGCCCTGGCGACGCTGGCGTCCAAGCCGGGCGGACCGCTGGCACTCTGGATCGCCACGGTCGCCCTGCTGGCGATGGGTCTGTGGCGGCTGGTCGAAACCGCCCTCGGCCGGTCGAGCGACCGGAAGACGGAGGGCGCGTCGTCGGATGCGTCCTCGCGGGCGAAGGCCCTTGGGCTGGCAGCGGTCTATCTCGCCTTCGCCTACTCCGCGTTCGGTTTCGCCCGGGGCGCGGGGAAGGCTGCGGATCAACAGAATTCGAGCCTCAGCGCGCACCTGATGGCGACGACCGCCGGCACCATCGCGCTCATCGCGGGCGGGCTGATCATTGTCGTGGTCGGTTGCTACCACATCTACAAGGGCGCCAGCCGCAACTTCGTCGACGACCTCCGGGGCAAGTCGGGCGGCTGGGTGCGACGGCTCGGCGTGGCCGGATATGTCGGCAAGGGCGTCGTCATCACCCTGACGGGCGCGCTGGTGATCATCGCCGCGTGTCGCTCGGAACCGAAGAAGGCCACCGGGCTCGATGGGGCACTGAAGACACTCGGGGCTCAGCACTTTGGGGCGGCGCTGTTGATCGCCGCCGGCGTGGGACTCATCACCTACGGGCTGTACAGCTTCGTGATGGCCCGCTCGACGAAGATGTAGCTCAGCGGTTGCGCAGCCGGTCCAGCGCCCCGCGCACGGCGTGCTCGGTCATCGCGACCGGCGTCATCATCGTCTCGCCCACCTTCACCATGCCGTCGATCCGCCCGACGATCGCCTCCACGGGCTCGACCAGCACGATCAGTCGCCTGGCCAGATCGTCCAGCCGCGACAAGGTGCCGTCCAGGTGGTCCAGGCCGCTTTCCATGCGCTCGACCGTGGCGTTCAGGTTGGAAAGGGACGTGTTGAGCTCTTTCATGGTCGTGCTGAGACCGTCGAGGACGTCTTCGACCTGCTCCACCGTCTTGTCGGCGTTCAGCGCAGCCTGGGTGAGGGTCTTGATCCGGCTTCGCTCTTGCCCACCGCGCACGGTTCTGTCTGCCATGATCGTCATTATCACCCGGATCAAACCGGGCGGGGGTTAGCCTGGCTGACCCGGCCGAGCGGGCAGTTTGGCCGCGGCCGTCGGCGGCGCCCCGCCGGTCTCGGTGCCGGCCGCCGGGGCGATCGGGCAGGAAACCACGCTGTGGCTGCTCGACGAGGAGGCCGCGGCCAAACTGCCCGCTCGGCCGGGTCAGCCAGGCTAACCCCCGCCCGGTTTGATCCGGGTGATAATGACGA
>NZ_LZKH01000243.1:0-13172 GCF_001672745.1 Mycobacterium sp. E1386 | reverse complement strand
ACTGGGCGTCGCCGCCGCGGCGACCGCGCCCCGGCGCGCCCGGGCAGCGCCCCGCCCCGCCGGGGCAACCGATGCACGCGGGCGGGGGTCGCGCGCCGGCCCCTCCGCCCGCCGCACCGGCGCCCTCCAATTTCCAGCCGCATCCGCAGATGCCGGCGCCGGAAACCCGGATGTCACCCACCAGCGCCAAGCCGCCCGAGGTGGCGAACCTGGCGACGAAGATGTTCCAGGCGCTCAGGCCCTCGCGGTCCGGGGCCATCCAGAAGCCTTCCGGCGCACTGACCATCGGGCGTGCCACCGACAACGACGTCGTGATCCAGGACGTCCTGGCATCCCGCCATCACGCGTTTCTGACCCAGACGCCGCTGGGCACCGAAATCCGCGACGCCCACAGCGTCAACGGGACCTTCGTCAACGGTGTGCGGGTGGGGTCCGCGGTGCTGACCGAGGGCGACGTGGTCACCATCGGCAACGTCGACCTCGTCTTCACCCGCGGTGAGCTGCTGCGCCGCACCGAGGCCGCGACCCGCACCGGCGGCCTGGAAGTGAACTCCGTCTGCTTCAAGGTCGACGGAAAGCAGCTGATCGACCACGTCTCGCTGACCGCCCGGCCCGGCACGCTGACGGCCATCATCGGTGGTTCGGGCGCCGGCAAGACCACGCTGTCGCGGCTGATCGTGGGCTACACCAGCCCCAGTTCGGGCTCGGTGACCTTCGAGGGGCACGACATCCACGCCGAGTACGCGTCGATGCGCAGCCGAATCGGGATGGTGCCGCAGGACGACGTCGTGCACCGGCAGCTGACCGTCAGCCAGGCCCTGAACTACGCCGCCGAGCTGCGGCTGCCCCCCGACACCAGCAAAGCGGAGCGGGCCCAGATCGTCGCCCAGGTCCTCGAAGAACTCGACATGACCAAGCACGCCGAAACCCGGGTCGACAAACTGTCCGGCGGCCAGCGCAAACGCGCCTCCGTGGCCCTCGAGCTGCTCACCCAGCCCTCGCTGCTGCTGCTCGACGAGCCGACCTCCGGCCTGGACCCCGCGCTGGACCGCCAGGTCATGCTGATGCTCCGCCAGCTGGCCGACGCGGGCCGCGTGGTGATGGTGGTGACCCACTCGGTGTCGTACCTGGACGTCTGCGACCAGATCCTGCTGGTCGCGCCGGGCGGCAAGACGGCCTTCTGCGGCCCGCCCGATCAGGTCGAGGCGGCCATGGGCACCCGCAACTGGGCCGACATCTTCGCCAAGGTGGGCGCCGACCCCGACGAGGCCAACCGCCGCTTCCGGGAGCGCAATCAGCAGCAGTCCCAGGCGCCGTCCCCGCAAAGCCCGGCCGACCTGGGTGAACCACCGAGGACCGACCTCTGGCGGCAGCTGTCCACGATCGCCCGCCGCCAGGTGCGCCTGGTGGTGTCCGACCGCGGCTACACGGTCTTCCTGGCGGTCCTGCCGTTCCTCATCGGCGCGTTGTCGCTGACGGTGAAGGGGCCCCATCCCGGCCTCGGCCCGGCCGACCCGCTCGGCCCCGCACCCACGCAGCCGCAGTACATCATGGTGCTGCTGAACATCGGCGCCGTCTTCATGGGCACCGCGCTGACCATCCGCGACCTGATCGGCGAACGCGCGATCTTCCGGCGGGAGCAGGCCGTCGGGCTGTCCACCACCGCCTACCTGCTGGCGAAGATCGCGGTGTTCTGCGTCTTCGCGACGCTGCAGGCGGCGGTGGCGACCATCATCGTGCGGCTGGGCAAGGGTGCGCCGACCGCCCACCCGCCGTTCTTCGGCAACTCCACCTTCTCGCTGTTCGTCACCGTCGCGGGCACCTGTGTCGCGTCGGCGATGCTCGGCCTGCTGCTGTCGGCCGTGGCGCAGTCCAACGAACAGATCATGCCGCTGCTGGTGGTGTCGATCATGTCGCAGCTGGTGTTCTCCAGCGGCATGATCCCGGTCTATCAGCGCTTCGGTCTCGAGGAGCTCGCGTGGCTGACACCGGCCCGCTGGGGTTACGCCGCGGGGGCGTCGTCGATCGACTTTCCGTCGCTGGTGAAGGTCAAACAGATCCCGACCAACGACCCGATCTGGCAGCACTCGAAACACATCTTCGTGTTCGACATGGCGATGCTCGCGTTCCTTTCCATCGCCTACACCGGCTTCGTCCGATGGCACATCCGGCTGAAACGCTGAGATGACCCAAGCCCCGGCGCCCGTCCTGACTGTTCGATCCGACCGATCGAAGGGCAGCTTCGCGGCCGGCCGCGACGTGGTCGTCGGTAGCGACCTGCGCGCGGACCTGCGGGTGGCGCATCCCCTGGTCGCCCGATCGCACCTGCTGCTGCGCTTCGACCGCGGCAAGTGGATTGCGCTGGACAACAATTCGCTGAACGGGGTGTACATGAACGGCCAGCGGGTGCCGCTGGTCGACATCGAGGACGGCCGGACCGTCAACATCGGCAAGCCCGACGGTCCCCGGATCACGTTCGAAATCGGCCACCACACCGGGGCCGTGGGCATGCTGCCGCCGACCACGGAGTCGATCCCGGTCATCACGCCGCCCAGCGACGCCCAGCGCGCGCAGCCCGCTCCGCGACCACCGAGCCCGCCGCGGCCGCCCCGCGCGCACCCATGGGAAGGTCCGCACCGCACCACCGCCGTACCGATTGTCCGGCCGGATGCCGCGACCCGCTCGGTGCCGCAAACGGGCGGGCCGCCCGGGCTCAATCAGCCCACCCAGATCGGCGTGAGCGGTCAGGTGGCGGAGTTTCCGACCACGCGGGTGAAGAGCGTGGGGCCCGATTCCGATCGGGCGACCGACCGGCCCGGACGCGCCGCCTGGATCGGTCGCGCCCTCGACAACGACATCGTCATCCACGACGTGCTGGCGTCGCGCCACCACGCGTTCCTGACCCCGACACCCGCGGGACCCGAGATCCGCGACGCCAACAGCAGCAACGGCACCTTCGTCAACGGGGTCAAGGCCGCGTCCGCGGTGCTGACCGAGGGCGACGTGGTCACCATCGGCAACGTCGACCTGGTGTTCTCCGGCGGCATCCTGGTCCGCCGCCAGGAGGCGGCCACCCGCACCGGCGGCCTGGAGGTGCGCGGCGTCAACTTCAGCGTCACGGGCAAGAACCTGCTCGAGAACATCTCGCTGACGGCCCGCCCGGGCACGCTGACGGCACTCATCGGCGGGTCGGGCGCGGGCAAGACCACGCTGTCGCGCCTTATCGCCGGGTACGCCACTCCGACCTCCGGGCTGGTCACGTTCGAGGGCCACAACATCCACACCGAGTACGCGTCGCTGCGGACGAGGATCGGGATGGTCCCCCAGGACGACGTGGTGCACCGCCAGCTCACGGTGAACCAGGCCCTCGGCTACGCGGCCGAGCTGCGGCTACCGCCCGACACCACCAAGGCCGACCGGGAAGAGGTCGTCGCGCAGGTGCTCGACGAGCTGGGGCTGACGCAGCATGCGGACACCCGGGTGGACAAGCTTTCCGGTGGGCAGCGCAAGCGCGCCTCGGTGGCGCTCGAACTGCTCACCGGGCCGTCGCTGCTGATCCTCGACGAGCCGACGTCGGGCCTGGACCCGGCGCTGGACCTGCAGGTAATGACGATGCTGCGTCAGCTGGCCGACGCGGGCCGGGTGGTGCTGGTGGTCACCCACTCGCTGACCTACCTCGACGTCTGCGACCAGGTGCTGCTGATGGCTCCCGGCGGCAAGACGGCCTTCCTGGGAGCACCCGACCAGATCGGCGCGGTCATGGGCACCACCAACTGGGCGCAGATCTTCGCGAAGGTGGGCGCCGACCCCGACGAGGCCAACCGCCGCTTCCTGGCGCAGAACAAGCCCCCGCCGCCGGTGGAGACGGAGGCGCCGGCCGATCTGGGCGCCACGCCGCGCACCACCATGCGACACCAGTTCTCCACTGTCGCGCGCCGCCAGGTTCGCCTGGTCGTCTCCGACCGCGCCTACTTCGCGTTCCTGGCGCTGCTGCCGTTCGTGATGGGTGCGCTGTCGCTGACCGTGCCGGGCCACACCGGGTTCGGCTACGCCGATCCGACGAGCGACTCGGCCGGCGAGGCCGGGACGATCCTGACGCTGCTCACCATGGCCGCGGCGTTCATGGGCACCGCACTGACGATCCGCGACCTCATCGGCGAGCGCCCGATCTTCAAGCGCGAACAGGCGGTGGGGCTTTCGACGACGGCCTACCTGCTGGCCAAGATCGCGGTGTTCTGCGTGTTCGCCGTCATCCAGGCGGCCATCGCGACCTCCATCGTGATAATCGGCAAGGGCGCCCCGAAGCGGCCGGCCGTGCTGCTCGGCAACGCGACCCTCGAACTGTTCGTCGCCGTCGCCGCGACGTGTGTGGCCGCGGCCATGCTGGGGCTGCTGCTGTCGGCCCTCGCGCGCTCCAACGAGCAGATCATGCCGCTGCTGGTGGTGTCGCTCATGGGGCAGATGGTGCTGTCCGGCGGCATGGTCCCGGTCACCAACCGGCTCTTCCTCGACCAGCTGTCCTGGGTGGTCCCCTCGCGCTGGGGATACGCAGCGCAGGCGTCGACGGTCGACCTGTGGACGGTGGCGCCCGGCCCGCAAAGCCCGCGGGACAGCCACTTCCAGCACACGTCGGCCGCCTGGCTGTTCGACATGGGCATGCTCGCGGCGTTGTCGGTCGGCTATGCCGCGCTGGTGCGCTGGCGCATCCGGCTCAAGCACTGAGCCGATCAGCCGTCGAGGCGCAAACCTTGAGCCGCCGCGAACGCCACCGCCTGACCGACGTCGACGCGGGCGCCCGCCAGCGACGCGGTTCTCCACAACGAGGGGTCCACGGTCGCGCCGCGCAGGTCGGCGTCGTCCAGCCGGGCGCCGGTCGTCCGCGCGCCGGATAGGTCGGCGCCGCGCAACACCGCCTTGCGCAGGTCCGCCTCCACCAGGCTGGCCTCCCGCAGCCGGCAGCCGCTCAGGTCGACGCCACGCAGGTCGTTACCGCCGAGCACCGCGAGCGTGAAGTCGACCTCGTCGAAGGAGATCGGCCGCATCCGGCACTGCACGAAGACCGAGCCCAGCATGCTGCACTGGGCGAACTCGCTGTGCCACAACGACGTTCGCTTGAACGTGCAATTGCGGAACGCCGATCCGCGGTGCTGCGACTCGGCCAGGTTGGCGCCGCTGAAGTTGCACTCGTCGAACACGACCCGTTCGGTCTGCCAACGGCTGAGGTCCTCGTCGGTGAAGTCGTGACCCTCGAAGTGGCGATCAACCCACCGCGTGCTCAACTGGCCGTCAGGCTGGCCAGAGCGTATTCGCTGACCGCGATCAGCGCATCGGTCGCCGACCGGCGATCCCGGGCGTCGACCGTGATCATCGGGATGTGCGGGGGCAACGTGAGCGCCTCGCGCACCTCCGCAACGGGGTAGCGCGGCGCGCCGTCGAACTCGTTGACCGCGACCAGGAACGGCAGATTGCGGTGCTCGAAGAAGTCGACCGCGGCGAAGCTGTCCTCCAGGCGCCGGCAGTCCACCAGCACGATCGCCCCGATGGCGCCGCGGACGAGGTCGTCCCACATGAACCAGAAGCGGCGCTGCCCCGGCGTGCCGAACAGGTAGAGCACCAGGTCCTCGTCCAGCGTGATCCGCCCGAAGTCCATCGCGACGGTGGTGGTCCGCTTGTCGGGGGTGGCTTCCAGCGCGTCGACGGCGGTCGAGGCGTCGGTGAGCATCGCCTCGGTGCGCAACGGCATGATCTCCGACACCGCCCCGACGAACGTCGTCTTGCCTGCACCGAACCCGCCCGCGATGACGATCTTCGTCGAGGCGTGGGCGGAGTCGGCGTACATCTCGGAGTGCGCCTCAGAGTGCCTTAAGGCCACGCAGCGTCCTTCCTATCAGTTCGTGGCGCTCATCCCTGGTCGAACGCTCGGACAACGTCTTATGCACCCGAAGGTAGCCGGACAAAACCAGATCGCCGACCAGGACGCGCGTGACACCGAGCGGCAAATCCAGCCGGGCAGAGATCTCCGCGACCGACGGACTGCCAACGCAGAGCTGGATGATCTGGCCTTTCGCGTCGTCGGCCGGCCACCGGTAAGCCAGGCCGGCCTGCAGCGTCTGAATCGGCGCTTCCACGGGAAGGTCGACGGCGGTGCCGGTCCGTCCGGAGGTCAGGGTGTACGGGCGGACCAGGTTCCCGCTACGTGCGCCCGGCCGGGGTTCGCGTTCGTCCATCGCGGCTCACGAGACGCCAGACCGGCGGGTGGACTGCACCACGCCCCCGACCCGCTCGACCAGGATGGCCATCTCGTAACCGATTTGACCGATGTCACACGACGTGGCGGCGAGCGTGGCCAGGTGCGAGCCGTCGCCGACGCGCATCAACAGCAGGTAGCCGTGTTGCATCTCGACCACCGACTGCAGCACCTGCCCGCCCTCGAACAGCTGCGCGGCGCCGGTCGCGAGGCTGGCCAAACCGGACGCCACCGCGGCCAGCTGGTCGGCGCGCTCGCGTGGGAGATGCTCGCTGGCGGCGAGGGGCAGCCCGTCGACGGAGACCAGCAAGGCGTGCGCCACGCCGGGGACCTCGCGGGCGAACCGCGTCACCAGCCAGTCCAGCGAGTTGTCAGGTGAAGTCATTCCTGATCGGACCCTTGCGTCGTGTCGCGGGCGTGCGACCGGCCGGTGCGCACGCCGCCGAAGTGGTTACTGAAGGAGGCGCGCACCGCCTCGGGATCGCGCGTCGCGGCGGCGTGCTGCGGCTCGCGGGCGGAGTGGGTGCCGCCGTTGGTTCCCTGGCCTTCGTCGGCCGGCTGGTCCTGGCCGGGCAGGGCGGTCCCGTTGGCCGTTCCCGGCACGAGGCGGGCGCCGGGCGTGCGGACCGGCAGGCCGTGCTCGGCGGTGCGCGATTCGACGGGCTTCTCCTCGGCCGCCGCGGCCAGCGTCCAACCGCGGTCCCACACCGACTGCCAGTCCAGGTCGGGGCTGTTGACCAGGTCGTGCGGGTCGCCGAGCATCTCCGACAGCATCCGCCGGTAGATCACGTCGTCGTCGGCCGGCGCGGGATCGCTCTGGGGGGCGGCCGGAATCGGCTGGGCGGGCACACTCGGCGCCGGGGCCGCCGGCTTGTCGGCCTCCCGCGATCGGGCGGCGAAGAACGCCGACGTGTCCGACGCGGTCCGCGCCGGCGCGGGTTTGGGATCCGGCTCCGCCGGGTCGCCGCTCTCCCACCACGGGGTGGGGAGTTCGCGCCGGTGCCGCTGGGGTTGCCGCTCGTCGGCGGGCACCTCGGTGATGCCGCTGGAACCCGGGTTGCGCCGGGGCAGCAGCGTGACCGGCGGTACGGGGTCCTGCGCGGCGTTCTGCAGCGCCGGCTCGGGCGTGCGTTCCTCGGCCGGCGCGGCGATTTGCGGGCTGGGCGACGAAACGGCCCGGATCCGCGTGGCTCGGACCGGCCGGCCCCCGCCCTCGAGGATGGTCGGCGGCAGGTAGATCTCCGCGGTGGTGCCGGAGCCCGTCTCGTTGGCCGCCGGGCCGCGCAGCCCGACCCGGATGCCGTGCCGGGCCGCGATCCGGCCGACCACGAACAGCCCCATGTGGCGGGCGTTGTCGGGGCTGACATCGCCCCCGGCCTGCAACCGCATGTTCGCCATGCGGCGGTCGGTGTCGTTCATGCCCAGGCCGGAATCGGCGATCCGCACCACGACTCCCCCGTCGCCGCCGCGGGCCGCCGAGACCCGCACGGGCGTCGAGGGCGGCGAGTAGCGCAGGGCGTTGTCGATCAGCTCGGCGAACAGATGGATGGCGCCGCCGGCGGCCGCGCCGATCAGCGTGCTGTTGTCGGGCAATCCGGCGATTTCGACACGGCGGTAGTCCTCGACCTCGGACACCGCGGCGTTGAGCACCGTCGCCAGCGGCACCGGGTCGCGCTGGTCGCGGGCAAGCTGCGCGCCGGCCAGCACCAGCAGGTTGGCGCTGTTGCGGCGCAGCCGGGCGGCGAGGTGGTCCAGCCGGAACAGGCTGTCCAGGCGTTCGGGGTCCTCCTCGTTGCGCTCCAGCCGGTCGATGAGCGACAGCTGCTGGTCGACCAGCGAGCGGCTGCGCCGCGACATGGTCTCGAACATGTCGTTGACCAGCAGCCGCAGCCGCGCCTCGTCGCCGGCCAGCAGCAGGGCCTGGGTGTGCAGTTCGTCCACCGCGTGCGCGACCTGGCCGATCTCCTCGGTGGTGTACACCGGAAGCGGTTGCGGCGTCGGCTCGGCGCCGCCCGCCTTGACCCGGGCGATCTCCTCCTCGAGGTCGGTGTGGGCCACTTTGAGGGCGCCGTCACGCAGGATGCGCAGCGGCCGCACCAGCGCGCGCGCCACCAGCAACACGACCACCAGCGCGATGACGATCGCGGCCAGCACCAGCACGGTGTCGAGAATCGCGGCGCTCCGCTTGTCGGCGGCCTGGGCGTGCACCGACTTGGTCACCGACGCGGTGGCGTCCTTGATGACCTGTTCGGCGATCTCGTCGGTGGTCTGGATCGAGCGCAGCAGGTCTGGGTTGCCGACCAGCACGCTGGCCGGATCGGACATGATCGCCATGCGGCCCACCATCTGCTGCTGCAGCGTCTTGGCTTCGGGCGAACCGGCGCCGACGACTTCGCTCATGCCGAACAGCGTCGACGGCTCGGTGCCCGCCAGGGTCGCCATCGAGGTCCGCAGCTGCGGTTCGGGCAGTTCGGCGCCGCGAGTGACAAGGATTTTCTGCATCGTCATCTGCCCGCGGGCGCCGACCGCCCGGCTCAGACCCTGAGCCTGGGCGCGGATCTTTTCGTCGTCGACGCGCACCGACGCGTTGATGACGTCCTCCGCGGTCAGCAGGATGGGGGCGTAGAGGGTCACCCGCTCCCGCAAACCGAGGCCGTTGTCGGCCGCCTTGTTCACCAGCATCTGACCGCCGTCGAGCAGGTTGTTCACGCCCGATCGGACATCGGCGCTGACGTCGGTGTCATCGAGTCTGGTCTGCAGTTCGTACTTGCGCGCATCGTAGTTCTTCTTGGCCCCTTCGACGTCGCGTCCGGTGCTGCCTGCCATCAGGGCGACATCGAGCGCGGACATGTATTTGGTGACCACCGGGACGACGTCGGCGCGCGCGGCGGCAAGCCGCAGACCGCCCGCGTTCGCCATGGCGCCGTGGATGCGCAGCACCCCGAAGACCGTCGCCAACACCAGCGGGACCAGCACAATCGCCAGCACTTTCCACCGGACCGGCCAGTTGCTCAGCGACCAGGTCGGCGGGCGTTTGTCCGGCGCCGGGTCGGTGGCGTGCGGCTGTGGGGACTCGGGTGCGGCCGCCTCGGCCGGGTTGGCCGGGCGGGCGAACATGGTCACGTCGCCACGGCCCTGCGACCGGCCGCTGCGCTGATCGTCAGCGCTCGAGAAATCGAGAGGCTCATGAGACTTCCTGCTTTATCCACCCGTACCACGCCAGATGGGCGCGAGCGCGTCAACGTGGCAATCCGACGAGTATGACAGCCCGCGGCCCAGGTCACCAGAATCGTTACTGAGCAGACAGGTCCCTCCAAGGTGGACCCGCGCACGGGCGGACGATTCTGGCAAACGCGGCTTACGCCGGCCGGAGGACGGCGACGAGGAAATCCGAGTCATCGGTGAACGGTCGCAGATCCCAGGTGGACAGCAGCAGATCCGGCGCGAAGCCGGCGGCCGCCGCGTCGTCGAGGAAGGCGGCGAACGCGTAATCGCGGCCTGCGCCGAAGCCGATCGCCGCCCGACCGTCGCGTTTGAGGTGGGCGCGCAGCCGGCCCAGCACCCGCTCCCGGGTGCTGGGGGCGAGAAACGTCATCACGTTGCCGGCGGACACGATCACGTCGAACGGTTCGGCGATGCCGCGGGCGGGCAGGTCGAGCTCGGCGAGGTCGCCGACGAGCCAGCGCGGACCGGGGTGATCCTGCTCGGCCGCTTCGATGAGCGCCGGGTCGACGTCGACGCCGACGACGTGATGGCCGGCGGCGGCCAGGTAGCCGCCCAGCCGGCCGGGGCCGCAACCGGCATCGAGGATCCGCGCGCCCCGGGGCGCCATCGCGTCCACGAAGCGGGCCTCGCCGGCCAGGTCATCGCCGGCGCGGGCCATGGCGCGGAACCGCTCGATATACCAGTGCGAATGTCCGGGATCGGCAGCGACTTTCTGCATCCAGATGCTCTGCTCGACCATGCGACCATTATCGCGTTGTGTTCAAGCTGATGTTCTACTCCCCGCGCATCGCCCCCAATACCGGCAACGCCATCCGGACGGCGGCGGCGACGGGCTGCGAATTGCATCTCGTCGAGCCGATGGGCTTCGACCTGTCCGAACCGAAGGTGCGGCGAGCCGGGCTGGACTATCACGACCTCGCCTCGGTCACCGTGCACGCTTCACTCGATGCCGCCTGGGAGGCGCTCGCGCCGGCCAGGGTGATCGCGTTCACCTCGAACGCGACCACCTCGTTCGCCGACATCCGTTACCGGGCGGGCGACGTCTTGATGTTCGGGCCCGAACCCACCGGCCTGGACGCGGCGACGCTGGCCGACGCGCACATCGGCGAGCGGGTGCGGATCCCGATGCTGGCCGGCCGCCGTTCGCTGAACCTGTCCAACGCGGCGGCCGTCGCCGTGTACGAGGCCTGGCGGCAGCACGGCTACCCGGGCGCCGTCTGGCGATGAGTTCTGCCTCCCGCGGGAGTCAGCAGTGACATGGCAACCTTCATCACGATCGGTTACGGCGACGAGGCCGGATATCACCGGTTGAGCGACGCTCGCAGACAGGCCGCGCACGCCCGCGACGACGAACTCAGCGCGTCCGGCGCGCTCGTCGCCCGAGCCGGGGACCCCGTTCAGGTGCGCAACCCGGACGGCGCGGGGGTGCGGATCGAGCGGGGCCCCTTCCTGCGATCGACGATGCCGATCGCGGGGTTCGCCGTGTTGGAGGCCGACGATCTCGACGCGGCGATCGAGCGGGTGAGTCAGACGCCCTGTGCGGTCGCGCACGGGGTGGTCGAGGTGTGGCCCCTTCAGACCTGATTACCAAGCGTCCCAATGCGTGACCTGCTCGGCGGGCAACCGCTTGGCGGGCCGGAAGTCGGTGCCCTTGGTGTAGGCGATCGGGAACAGCCCGCCCTGGCTGTACTTGTCGTAGGGAATGCCCAGCACGTCCGCCACCTGCTGCTCGCCGTCGCTCAGTAGGTGCAACGTCGTCCAGCACGAGCCCAGCCCGCGGGAACGCAACGCCAGGCAGAAACTCCAGATCGCCGGGAACAGCGAGGCCCAGAACGACACGCCACCCAGCGGCGTCTTGTCCTCGCGGCCTTCGATGCAGGGGATCAACAGCACCGGCGCCTCGTGCATGTGCTCGGCGAGGTAGGTCGCGGAATCGCGGACCTTGTCCATCCGCTCGCCGCGGGTGTCCCCCTCGCCGTATTGCGGCGCCGGCGCGCTCAGGTAGCCGCGGGCGTTGGACAGATAGACATCGCCGATCGCTTTCTTCTTCTCCGCGTCCTCGACGAACACCCATTGCCAGCCCTGTGAATTGGATCCCGTGGGCGCCTGCAGGGCCAGATCGAGGCATTCCATCAGCACCTCGCGGCCGACCGGCTTGTCGAAGTCGAGCCGTTTGCGGACCGAGCGGGTGGTGGTGAGGACTTCGTCGACGGACAAGTTGAGGGTCATGCTTGGAGACTACCGATGCCGCGATCAGGGGTGTCGTTTCGGGACCGATGGCCGAAGCGTCTGTGACCAACGGCCCTACGTGAGGCCCATGATCTGCGGCGATAGTCGTCTCGAGCGGCGGTTACCGCGCGACACACATATCATGAGGGGGACGATTCCGATGCCGGCAGGCAACCGATCTTTGGGTGCGTGCGTTCATGCGCATTGCGGTTGTTCGTCACGAAACCGCTTGGGCCGCAACGTGACTTCCCTGGAGCGCATCGGCCTGCTTGCGCTGGTCGTGTTCATCGTGGTGGCCGTGGGGTGGGCGTCCAGGACGCCGAGCCACGCGATGCCCACCGGCGACAAGGGCCTGCCCGGGAAGTGGCTCGGAGATGCGCGGTGTTACGACGGCTCCAAGGGCACCGCGGCCCTGGAGGTCACCAGCGTCGTCTTCAACGAGTTCCACGGCAAAATGAGCTACTCGCCTTGGGGCTTTTGCGAGCAATACCACGATGAATACCTATGGGGCACTGTGAATCCGGACGGCAGCCTGCAGGGCAATATATTCGCGGGACACTATTTCTACAGCCGTACCAATGACTGGACGCTGCAATACAACTGGGACCAACAGTTGGGCGGTGTGGACAAATGGATTCACGGGCGGCTGGTCAAGCAGGCCGGCGAACCCATGCCCGTGCCGGCACAGCCCACCAACTAGCTATCGAAGGACGACGCAGATGAAAATGATTGGTCGAGCGGCCATCTGGGCCGCCGCGGTGACGGTGGGGCTCGCTGCGACGTCCGGCGTGCGTGCGAGTGCCGAAGACTATCTGTATGTGCACACCGAGTCCGCAAGGACGCGGTGTTCGATCGGAACACACGACGTTCTGTGCGTGAGCCAAACTCTGGAATTGCCAGTAGGTTTCGGCAACAACGCGGCCGAGGTCGACGACACGGGCAAGTTGCAATACCTGGGCGTGGGCATGGTCGGTGACCCTGATCGCGATATCGTGCTGCATTACGGCCAGACGTATCACCTGCAGGGCTGGACGGTGCTGCCGACGGATCATGGCACCCGGTTCACCAATGACCGCACCGGCCACGGCATGTTCGTGAGCGTTCACGGGATCTATTCGTTCTGAGGCCTGAAGGCAAGGCGCTGAGGCTCACCGGAAGTCGCGGGACTTCGAGCCGACGGCCAGGGTGATGCTGCCCAGCCGTTCGGCGACGACGGTGATGGCGCCGCTCGCGTTTTGGACCTGGCCGCGCACCAGCATCGCCGGCGCGGTGACCCACCGGCAGCGGCCCGGCACCGCCCAGGGAGTGACGTTTCTCAACCTCGAGGACGAGACTGGGATGGTCAACGTGCTCTGCACACCCGCGGTGTGGGCGCGGCATCGCAAGCTGGCCAACACCGCGCCGGCGATGCTGGTGCGCGGCCAGGTCCAAAACGCGAGCGGCGCCATCACCGTCGTCGCCGAACGGCTGG
>NZ_LZKH01000242.1:0-938 GCF_001672745.1 Mycobacterium sp. E1386 | reverse complement strand
GGTCCGCGTCGATCACCGTGTGCGGGTTGAGCTTCTGCGGTGACGGGTTTTGCGGTGTCGTCAACGAGACGTACTTGCCGCCGAACACCGTGGTCGCCTTGATGTCGGCGTTCACGTTGGCCGGGATCAGCGACAGATACCGGGGGTAGACGTCCAGGGTGAACTTGGCGGCCGGCTTGCCGTCGCGCACGGTCTCCGAGATGTTGGCCACCCGGCCGATCTCGACCCCGTTGTAGGTGACCTTGGAGCCCGGATCCATCACCAGCCCGGCCCGCGACGCCAGCATCGTCAGCTTCGTCTTCGGCGTGAAGTCACCGCGGAACTGGCCGTAGATCAGGGCCCCGGCCACCAACGCGATGATCAACGCCGCGATGCCGGCCAGCTTGTATGGCGGCTTCCGGGGGGCATTGACCTGTGCGGGGCCCTTCGATGGTGATGTCATGGCGGCTACACCGTGAGCGCGAAGTTCGGGTTGACGCCGTAGAGCGCCAACGCTGCGGCCAGAACGACGACCTGCACCGACACCAGCGAGAAACGCATCGATCGGCCGACGGCCTCCCCGACGCCGACGGGTCCGCCGCCGGCGTTGTATCCGTAGAAGCAGTGGGTGATCATCACGACCGCCGTGATGATGATGGCCTCGAGGAATGACCAGAACACGTCGTCGGGACGCAGGAACGTCCGGAAGTAGTGCTCGTAGGTGCCGTTCGACTGTCCGTAGAGCACCGTCGTGGTGATCTGCGGGGACAGGAACGACATGATCATGGCCAGGGCATAGAGCGGGATGATGACGACCAGACCGGCCATGATCCGGGTGGTCGCCAGGAACGAGATCGACTTGATGCCCATGACTTCCAGGGCGTCGATTTCTTCGCTGATGCGCATGGCGCCCAGCTCCGCGGTCGCGCCCGCGCCGACGGTGGCGGCCATCGCGATGC
>NZ_LZKH01000241.1:0-1000 GCF_001672745.1 Mycobacterium sp. E1386 | reverse complement strand
GTTGGGCGCGCCATTCCTCGGCATCAAATGGGGCTATCCCGACGATCGGGTGCTGCCGGCGTCGTCGTCGGCGCGGGCCGTGAGCGACCGGGTCCGGCATGACTTCGGTGCCGAGTCGGAAACCAGGGTGCGGGTCGTCATCCCCCGCGCCGACGGCCTGACGACGCGAGAGCTTGACGAGTACGCCGCCGGGCTGTCACGCGTGCCCGACGTCTCGGCGGTGTCGGCACCGACCGGAACCTTTCTCGCCGGTGAGCGCACAGGGCCGCCGTCGGCACCCGCCGGAATGGCGGACGGCAGCGCCTATTTGACGGTGTCCAGCAGCGCGCCGCTGTATTCGCCGGCCTCCGCCGCGCAGCTGGATCGCCTGCATGCGGTCCCATTGGCCGATGGCCGCCGAGTCGAGCTGGCCGGGATGGCCCAGATGAATCGCGACTCCGTCGAAGCGATTACGTCGCGATTGCCCTTGCTGTTCGGTTTCGTCGCTTGCGTCATGTTGGTGTTGCTTTTCCTGCTCACCGGCAGCGTGGTGCTGCCCGTCAAAGCGGTGCTGCTCAACGTGCTTTCGTTGACGGCGGGATTCGGCGCGCTGGTGTGGATCTTCCAGGACGGGCATCTGGGCGCGTTGGGCACCACCCCAACCGGCACGCTGGTGGCCAACATCCCGGTGTTGATGTTCTGCATCGCGTTCGGATTGTCCATGGACTATGAGGTGTTCCTGCTGTCCCGCATCCGCGAGTACTGGCTGGCGTCGACCAACACGGCGAGAGTCAGACCGACGCCGAACATCCGCATGAACGAAACCTCCGCGGAAGTGAGCGCGGCGAACGAGATCGACATCAACAGCGCTGCCGCCGTGATGATCCGGCCCGTTCGCGCGACGCCCAGCGCGATGCTCTCGTCGTTGTCGACTCGCGTGCGGTTCGACGCCAGCCAGTACTCGCGGATGCGGGACAGCAGGAACACCTCATAGTCCATGGACAATCCGAACGCGATGCAG
>NZ_LZKH01000240.1:0-6536 GCF_001672745.1 Mycobacterium sp. E1386 | reverse complement strand
CGGCCGTCGGGCTCGATGGCGACCAGCGACGCGGGCGGCACCTTGCGGACGCCGCGCAGGATGGTCAGTGGCGCGGGGACCACCGAGTGGAACGTCATGTAGTGGTGCAGCGCGATCGGGTCGATGCGGGTGTCGACGCCGCCGCCCGCCAGCAGCGCCGGCAGGGCCGAGGCGAAGCGGATCCGGTGGCTGTCCTCGGTCAGGTAGAGCGGCTTGATCCCGAGCCGGTCGCGACCGAGCAGCACCCGGCCGCTGTCGCGTTCGACGATGGCGAAGGCGAACATCCCATGCAGGTGGCTGACGAAGTCGTCGCGCCAGTGGTGATAGGCCTTGATCAGGACTTCGGTGTCGCTGTGGGAGAAGAACCGGTAGCCGTGGCCGGTGAGTTCGCGGCGCAGCTCTTTGTAGTTGTAGATGCAGCCGTTGAAGGCGATGGCCAGACCCAGTTCGGGGTCGAGCATCGGCTGGGCGCCCGCCTCGCTCAGGTCGATGATCTTGAGGCGGCGATGACCGAGCGCGACACGGCCCTGTGACCAGGCGCCGGAAGCATCGGGGCCGCGTCGCGCCATCACGGCGGCCATTGCTGACACCGCTGCTACATCGGGGACCTGCCCGTCGAGCCGTACCTCCCCGGTGACTCCGCACACTCCTTGAACCATACCGAAGGCGGTTGCGGCGCACCCGTACGGCCACTGTGAAATGCGTCGGCGCGCAGCTCAGACCGGTTCCCGGGGGCCGATCGCGGCGATCTCTCAATTCGGGCGCGCTTTATCGTGGGGGGCCGGAGATTACCGGCGGCGGTACCCGCGACGTTAAATCTTGGTTGCGCTCTGCTCTCGCCGTTGGCGAGCCACTGGGCCGGCCACGACGTCCGCCCCTACCGCTCAGGCGGCCGCTCGGCGGTGGTTGCAAATGGCGGTCGTTGCGGCACATGACTTTTCGGTCTCCGCGTGGCATCGGCCGCCCGGCACGCTCGGGCACCCGCCGCCAACCTCCGTGAAAAACGTGGCAGATTTGTGTGAGGTGGCGCGGTGGAAGCCGGCAGGAAAACTTCGGCGATCCCGGCTAATGTTCAGCCACCGTTAGGGCTTGGAGCCCAGATGCCACATCGAGGAACATCGTGACGCGAACAATTGCGCGCCTTGGGAACTGGTCGACAATAGTCGCGCTCGTGGGTGCCGCGGTGTTTTTCGCCGCACCCGCGTCGGCCGATCAAAAAGACGATGCGTTCATTTCGGAGATTCAGCGCAACGGGATCGTCTTTTCCGACCGCGGCGCCGCGATCGCCGCGGGGCACAACATGTGCGCGGGACTCGATTCCGGGAAGACGCCAACCTCGTTGGTGCTCAACGTGGTACGGGCAACCGATCTGTCGGCGCACGAAGCCGGCTATCTTCTCGGCGCCTCGGTGGCGTCCTACTGCCCCCAACACAGGGCCGCTATCGGCGCTTCGGTCTCCTGACCGTTATCCGGCGCGCTCCCCGGGCAGCTTGCCGTCCCGCGACGCCGCCGTTTGCTGACCACCGTGGGCGAGCTCGAGCCGGCGTTCCGCGAGGACCAGCAGATGCCTGAGTCGTTGTCCGTACAGACCCACCGAATCGTGGGTGAGCATGTCGTCGTGCGCGCAGTCGACGGAGTAGGTGAGAATCTCGCCGGAGACGAGCGGCCGCCACGACTGGGACAGGAACGCACCGCGGTCACCCCCGTCCCCCGCGGCGGAGAAGATGGTGATATCGCCGTCGAAAACGCCGGGCCGGTGGGTTCGGTAGCGGTCGATGTTCTTGCGGAGGTTCTCGGCGAGCAGGTCGACGAGCCGCTCGGATCGCGAGCCTTCCGGAAGCCGTGGTTCGCCCGGCCCGTCACCGTGCGGGACGACTCCGCCGGCAGCACCGTTCATGGTGGGTTGGGCGTCGAGCAGGATCAGGCGGCCGATTGCGCATCCGCGCCGCTGCAGCTCCACCGCGACTTCGTGCGCGATGACCCCGCCGAACGACCAGCCGAGCAGGTTATAGGGCCCGGAGGGATGAATCTCCTGCAACCTGTTGGCATAGTTTTCCGCCATCTCGCGGATTGATCGAGGTTCGGTCTCTTCGCCCTGCCGGGTCTGCTGAACACCGATGATCGGGCAGTCCAGGTAACTGCCGAGCACCTGATACGGCCAGCTCACGCCGCCCGCCGGATGGATGCAGAACAACGGGGTGCCTGCGCCCCGCTTCAGGGTCTGGATGGGAACCACGTCCTGGGTGGTGGTCGTGTCCGTGCCCAGCCGCTGGCTCAGGGTCCGGACCGTGGGCGCGTCGAACAGGGTGCGCACCGCGAGGTCGACCACCAGGTTGGTGTTGATCGTCGCGATCAGGCGCATCGCGGAAATGCTGTCGCCGCCCAGGTCGAAGAAGGAGTCGTCGACGCCGACCCGCTCCACACCGAGCACCTGAGCGAAGCTGCCGGCGAGGATCTCCTCGGTCGCGTTCGACGGGGCCCGGTAGCCGCCACCGGTGTACTCGGGCGCCGGCAGGGCGCGGGTGTCCAGCTTGCCGTTGGGCGTCAGCGGCAGCGCATCGAGTCCCACCACGGCCGTGGGGACCATGTAGCCCGGCAGTCGCCCGGCCAGCGCCGTGCGCGCCTCGGCGGGATCGGCCGTTCCGGTGACGTAGCCGACCAGGCGTTTGTCCCCGGGGCGGTCCTCTCGGGCGATCACCACCGCCTGCTGCACGCCGTCCAATCGGGCCAGCGCGGCCTGGACCTCGCCGAGTTCGATGCGGTAGCCGCGGATCTTGACCTGCTCGTCGGCGCGACCCACGTACACCAGCTGCCCGTCGTCACCCCAGAGCACCAGGTCCCCGGTGCGGTACATGCGCGCCCCGGGTTCGCCGAACGGGCAGGCCACAAACCGCGAACCGGTCAATCCGGCGCGCCCGACGTATCCGGCGGCCACGCCGGTTCCGGCCACGTACAACTCGCCCACCACGCCGGCGGGCATGGGCCGCAGCCAGCCATCGAGCACGAACAACCCGGCGCCGGGCACCGGCGAGCCGATCGGCGGCGTCCCCGAGCCCGCAGTGAGCGGGGCGCTGATCGCCACGCACATCGTCGTCTCGGTCGGGCCGTAGGCGTTGACCATCACCCGACCCGGCGCCCAGCGATCGACCACCTCGGGCGGGCAGGCCTCGCCGGCCATCACCAACGCCACCGAATCCAGGCCCGCCGGGTCCAGCGTCGACACCGCCGACGGCGTCTGGGTCAGCACGCTGACCCCTTCGTCGACCAGTAGGGCGCGGAAGTCCGCCGGCGAGCGCACCACCGACTCGGGCACCACCACCACTCGCCCGCCGCGCAGCAGCGGGGCGAAGATCTCCCACACCGACACGTCGAAGGCGTACGAGTGGCACTGTGTCCACACGCCCGGGGCGGGCAGGCCGGCGTCGAGCGAGCCGATGAGGTGCGTCACGTTACGATGCGTGACCGCAACACCTTTCGGCAGACCGGTGGTTCCCGAGGTGTAGATGATGTACGCGATGCCGTCCGCACCCGGCACGGGCGGCGCGGTGCGCGGATAGCCGTCGATCGCCGGGTCTTCGATGTCGACGACCCGCACGCCGGTGCCGTCCAGCCGCGACAGCAGTCCCGCGGTGGTGACCGCGGCGACCGGCGCGGCATCGTCCAGCATGAATCGGATCCGCGCGGCCGGGGCGGCCGGGTCGATCGGCAGGTACGCCGCCCCGGTCTTGAGCACCGCCAGGATCGCGACGATTGCCTGCGCCGAACGCGAAAACAGCAGCGCCACAGACTGTTCCGGGCCTGCGCCCTCGGCGACGAGCCGGTGCGCCAAGCGGTTCGCCGCCTCGTCCAGCTCCCGGTACGTCATGGACAGCCGGCCCCAGTTGAGCGCAACGGCGTCCGGCCGGTGGGCGACCTGCGCGGCGAACATCTCCACGATCGACACCGTTGGGGGCACCGGCCGCGTCAGCGCCGCCCGGTTTCCGATTTCGTCCAGGCGGGCGTGCTCCGGCCCGTCGAGCAGGTCGACCGAGGAGAGCCGCCGGGTCGGGTCTGCGGTCATCGTCACCAGCACCCGCTCCAGTCGCTCGGTGAGCGCCTCGATGCTGCCCGCGTCGAAGACGCCGGCGTCGTATTCCACGCGGAGGCCGAGCTGTTCGCCGGACAGGGCGGCCTGCATCGTCAAGGGATAGTGGTTGCGTTCGAACACGTTGAAGTCGGTGATGGACAGCTCGTGGTTGACCGCCATCGCGGACGTTTCCAGCGGGTAGTTCTCGTAGGCGAACAGCGTGTCGAACAGCTTCTCGTGACCGGTCATCCGGTGGATTTCGCTCAGCGACAGGTGCTCGTGCTCGAGCGTGTCGTTGTGGGCGCTCTGCAGCTGGTCCAGGAGTTCCGTGGTGGTGGTCGCCGCCGTGATGCGGGCGCGCACCGGGATCGTGTTGATCATCAGGCCCACCATCGACTCGGCGCCGGCGACCTCGGCCGAGCGGCCCGACACCGTGGTGCCGAACGCGACGTCGTAGTTGCCGGTGAGCCAGGTGAGCAGCTGCGCCCACGCGGCCTGCAGCACGGTGCTGACCGTGGTCTGGCAGGACCGCGCCAGCTCGCCGAGCGCCCGGGTGGTTTCGGCCGGCACCGCGAACGTCGTGAGGCCGCGGGCGCCCGGCTCCAACTCGTGCGGCGGCGCGACCAGCGTCGGGGTGTCGAAGCCGGCGAGCATCCGTCCCCACGCCGCCCGCGCGGCATCGAAGTCGCGCTCGGCCAGCCAGGTGACGAACCGGCGGTACGGCGCCGGCGGGGCCAGCCGCTGCCCCGTGAGGCTGGCGAATGTCTCGTTCACCAGGATGGGTACCGACCAGCCGTCGAGCACGATGTGGTGAATGGTCAGCACCAGCCGGTGCCGGTTTTCCCCGGTGCGGATCATGGCCACCCGGAAGGCCGGCCCGTCGGCCAGGTCGTAGACCGCGGCACGCTCGGCGGCGCAGATTTCCCCGATGCCCTCGTCCATGCCCTGGCGGCCGTCGAGCTCGACGTAGCGCCATGCCATCGCCGGCTCGGCGGGGATGATCTGCACCGGCTCGTCGGGCCGGTCCCAGAACCTGGCGACCAGGTGCGGATGCCGGTCGACCACGGTTTGCACCGCGTCGCGCAGGCTGCCCCGGTCGAGCGGGCCGGTCACGCTCATCTCCAGCTGCACCACATACAGGTCGTCGCTGCCCCGCGTGGTGGTGGCGTGGAAGAGCAGCCCCTGCTGCAGGGGGGTCAACGGCAACACGTCGGCAATCGGCCGTTGCCGCTCGAGCTCGTCGATCTCCTGCTGGACCAACCGGGCCGGGAGAATGTCCGACGGGGTCAGCCCGCCACCACCCGACCGCACGTGGGCGCAGATGCCGGTCAGCGCCTCGAACCACAGCCCGCTCAGCCGGGCGAGCTGCTCGCGGTCCAGTGCCGAGGGCGCCCACGTCCAGTTGGCGTGCAGCTGCGGGCCGGCCTCGGTCTCGGCGGTGCCGGCGTTGAGGTCCACGGTGTGCATGAGCGGCATGGGCACCGCCGTGCTGGTGCCGGTCACCGACGAGCCGTCCCGCGAGATGCGCCACAACTCGTCCGACAACTCGGCGGCCGCGCCGCCCAGCCGGCCCAGGTAGTTGAACCCGATCGTCGGGTCGGGGCCGCCCAGGTCGACCTCGTCGTTCAGGTAGCGCAGCAGCCCGTAGGTCAGGGGCTCCGGCAGGGCCCGCAGCTGCTCCTTGGCCTGCTTGACCACGGCCCCCAGCGCCGCATCACCGGAAAGCACGTCCTCCCAAGGCAATCGACCCACCGCCAAGGACACCGGGTACTTGGTGGTGAACCACCCGACGGTGCGTGATAGGTCCACCCCGGCGGCGAGCTCCTCGTGTCGGCCGTGGCCCTCGACGTCGATGCCCACCGGCGCGCCGCCACCCAAGAATTCCGCCCAGGCCAGCGCGTAACCGATCAACAGGATGTCGTTGATCCCGGCGTGGAAGGCCGCCGGTGCCTCGCCGAGCAGCGTGCGGGTCGTCTCCACGTCCAGTGCCACCGACAGGTGCTCGGCGGTCTCGTAGGTGTCCGTTTCGGGGTGTACCTCCGGTAGCGCGGGCGGCGTCGCCGCGATCCGCTGCCAGGCGCCGGCCTGCTCCACCACCGCGGGGTCGTGCGCGTGCTCGCCCAGTAGGGCCGCCCAGCGGGCGAACGACGTCCCACCCGGCGGCAACGCCACCGGCTGCCCACCCCGGTGCTGTGCCCAGGCAATGTTCAAGTCTTCCAACAGGATTCGCCAGGACACCCCGTCGACGGCCAGGTGGTGGATGATCAGCACCAGCTGTCGGGTGGAAGTCGCCCACAGCGCGCTCAGCATCACCCCGCCGGCCGGGTTCAGCCGGGAGCGCGCCGCGGTCACGGCGGCGTCGGACAACACGTCCACCTGGTGCAGGTGGTCGGCAGCGTCGACCGATCCAGCCTCGGGCACGGTCAGGGACCACTCGTCGTCCACGCGCAGCCGCAGCATGGCGTGCCGG
>NZ_LZKH01000239.1:0-31062 GCF_001672745.1 Mycobacterium sp. E1386 | reverse complement strand
GCCGCGCGCTAGGCGGTCAACCCCAGCGCCGCCTGGTGGTCGTGGGTGGGAACGATCGTCACCGCATGCCGTGCCAGGTGCAGTCGCTGCAGCGTCCGGAAGGCTTCGTCGCGATCCTCGTCGACCAAAACGCCCGGATAGCTTGCCTTTTGGCGGACCTTCTCGATCTGCAGCCAGTGCCAGGCCGCGTCGCCGGCGATCAGGATCCAGCCGCGCCCGGTGTGGGCGAGCACTCCGACGCTGCCCGGGGTGTGGCCGGGCAGGTCGACAAGTAGGACGGACCGGTCCCCGAACAGGTCGCGGCTTCGGGCGAAGGTCAGCACCGGCGGCCCGTCCAGCTCGTAGTCGACCACGGGCCGTCCGCGCAGCGAATCGCGGACACCGCCGACGGGCGCGACGCGGCCGGACCCGATCCAGTCCCGTTCGGTGCGGTGCAGATGAACGGGCAGATCCGGCAGATCCAGCAACCCCGACACGTGATCCCAGTGCGCGTGGGTCGGCAAGGCGAAATCCAACGCCGGCGGCTCCGGCAGCCGGGTCAGGGCGGTGACCGTGGGAACGGTGTCGGCGGGCGGGCGGACCGCGACGCGCAGCACCGCGGGTAGTTGGGCGATCGCCCGCCGCTCCACGTCGCGGCACACGGCCGGGTCGACGATGAAGGTGGCGTCCGGATGGCTGACGACGAACGAGGTCATCGAGTTCCCGACGCGCCCGGGCGTGAATGTGCCCTCGACGATCGCCGCCGTCGGCACCGATCGCGGCACCTGGGGCAGCGCGGTCACCGTGACGGTGCGCCTGGGCTCGGGCAGCCCCGCGTCGGCGATGCTGCGCAGGAACCTCTGGTCGGGCCGTCGCGGACGCACCGCGCCCCAGGCCGATCCCATTGCAGCGGAGCAACATTGGCGCAGCGAGGGGGAGCGGACCGGGTCGTGCGTCATGGCACGTCCACCCGGACGATGACGCTGTCGGGCCACACGCCCCGGTCGCGCGCACGGCTCAGCTTCTCGCGGACGCACAGGTCTTGGTGGACGTTGGTGACGCCCGGGACCTTGATCAGCGGCACGATGTTCCACTGCCAGCCATACCGTTTGTGCAGGACGCGGTTGGCCCGCGCGGCGTCGTCGCCCGACAGGATCGTGGCGTGGCCCGCCACCGTCGTCGCGCCCGGACGGACCCGGCCGCGATGGTCGCACGCGGTGACCTCGACGTCGCGGCGCGTGGTCAACCGCCGGGTCTTCGGCCCCACCTTGGTGCGGAATACCAACGCGTCGCCATCCAGCCCGAACCAGATCGGGGTGTCGACGGGGGTGCCGTCGCGGCGGAACGATCGAAGCAGCGCGTAGCGTGCCGCGCCCAGCCCATTGAGTGGATGTGTGTGCATAAGATCAGTCAACGACTTAGAGTTGGCTCTAAGTCAAGCGTCGAAGGAGAGGCCGATGAGTCCACGGCTGACGATCGGCGAGGTGGCGCGCCAGGCCGGGGTCGCGGCGACAACGCTGCGTTACTACGAGCAGATCGGCTTGGTGCCGCCGCCCGGGCGGCTGGGCGGGCAGCGCCGCTACGACGATTCGGTGCTGGCCCGGCTCGAGGTGATCCGGCTCTGCAAGTCGGCCGGCTTCGCGCTGGAGGAGATCCAGCTGTTGTTCGCCGACGACGCACCGGGGCGGCCGGCGAGCCGCGCCCTGGCGGAGGCCAAGCTCGCCGAAATCGATGCCCAAATGGAGTCGCTGGCCCAGGCCCGGGCGGTCATCGAGTGGGGTATGCGCTGCACGTGTCCCTCAATTGATGCGTGTACCTGTGGAATTCATACCGCGTTGCCCGCCTGAGCAAAGGAGCTCCCGTGAGTCAGCCGCCCACCATCCCCGTGCAGAGCTTCTCCCATGTGTGCATCGGCGTCTCCGACATGGAGGCGTCGCTGGCCTTCTACACCGCGGTGCTGGGCATGGACGTCGTGTTCGACGTCGAGCTCGACGGCGCCGGCCTGGATGCGGTGACCGGTGGGGTGGCGCAGCGGGGGCGCATGGTCGGCGGGCTGATCGGCGCCGCCATGGTCGAGTTGCTATCGCTGGGCGCGGTCCCCGAGTGCCCGCGCGGGCCGCACCTGGGCTACACCAACGTCTCGTTCCGCGTGGACGACCTCGACGCCACCTTCGACGCCGTGCGGCGTGAGCACCCCGACGTCCGGGCCGAGCCGCCCGTCGACATCGGCGGGGTGCGGATGTTCTTCATCTACGACCCCGACGGCACCCCCATCGAACTGCTGGAGTTGCCCGCCGGCATATCGAGCACGCTGCAGCTCTGGCGCCCGGATCCAGCGTGATCCATTCCGCGTCCCCGATCACGGACGTACGCTCACGAAGGCAGAGCTGAGAGGACACCCATGACGACAGCCGAGCGCCCGGCCACCCTGTGCGAGGCATTCCAGCGCAGCGCGTCGACCGATCCGGACGCCGTCGCGCTCCGCACCCCCGGCGACACCCAAACCATGACGTGGAGCGAGCTCGCGGCGCAGGTGCGCAAGGTCACCGCCGGCCTGGCCGGCCTGGGCGTCCGGCGGGGCGACACCGTGTCACTGATGATGGCCAACCGCGTCGAGTTCTACCCCTTGGAGATCGGCGCCCAACACCTCGGCGCCACTTCGTTTTCGGTGTACAACACGCTGCCCGCCGAGCAGCTGACGTACCTGTTCGACAACGCGGGGACGAAGGTCGCGATCTGCGAGGAGCAGTACGTGGACCGCATCCGCGCCAGCGGCGCGCCCATCGAACACATCGTCTGCATCGACGGGTCACCGCCCGGCACCATTTCGCTGGACGGCCTGTACGCCGCGGCGCAGCCCGATTTCGACTTCGAGGCGACCTGGCGGGCGGTGCGGCCCGACGACGTCGTCACGCTCATCTATACCTCCGGGACCACCGGAAACCCCAAGGGCGTGGAGATGACCCACGCCCATCTGCTGTTCGAGGCGTATGCCCTCAACGCCGTCCTGCCGTCCCGGTTCGGTGACCGGGTCACGTCGTATCTGCCGACGGCGCACATCGCTGACCGGGTGATGGGTCTGTACGCCCTGGAAGTATTCGGCGCCCAGGTCACGGTCGTCTCCGATATCCGCGCCATCGCCGCCGCCCTGCCCGACGTGCGGCCCACGGTGTGGGGCGGGGTGCCGCGGGTGTGGGAAAAGCTCAAGGCCGGAATCGAATTCGCCGTCGCTAACGAAACGGACGAGGTCAAGCGTCAGGCCTTGCAGTGGGCGATGTCGGTGGCCGGCAAGCGCGCCGCCGCCCTGCTGGCCGGCGAGCAGATGCCGGACGAGCTGGCCGGCGAATGGGCCCAGGCCGACGAGTTGGTGCTGTCGAAGCTGCGCGAGCGGCTTGGCTTCGGCGAACTCCGTTGGGCGGTGTCCGGTGCGGCTCCGATCCCGAAGGAGACGCTGGCCTTCTTCCTCGGCATCGGCATTCCCATCGCCGAGGTCTGGGGGATGTCGGAGCTGAGCTGCGTCGCCGCGGTTAGCCATCCGCGCGACGCGCGCCTGGGCACCGTCGGCAAGCTGCTGCCCGGGCTCGAGGGCAGGATCGCCGACGACGGCGAATATCTGGTGCGCGGTCCGCTGGTGATGAAGGGCTACCGCAAGGAACCCGCCAAGACCGCGGAGGCCATCGACGCCGACGGCTGGCTGCACACCGGCGACATCATCGACGTCGACGACGAGGGCTACCTGAGGATCATCGACCGCAAGAAGGAGCTGATCATCAATGCCGCCGGAAAGAACATGTCGCCGGCCAACATTGAGAACACCGTGCTGGCGGCGTGTCCGATGGTCGGCGTGATGATCACGATCGGTGACGGGCGGCCGTACAACGCCGCGCTGATGGTCTTCGACGCCGAATCGGTCGGACCGTACGCGGCCCAGCACGGCCTGGCCGACGCGTCGCCCGCGGCCCTGGCGAGTCATCCTGAAGTCATCTCCCGGATCGCCGCGGGGGTGGCCGAGGGCAACGCCAAACTGTCACGGGTGGAACAGATCAAGCGTTTCCGGATACTACCCTCACTCTGGGAGCCCGGGGGAGACGAGATCACGCTGACCATGAAACTCAAGCGCAAGCCGATCATGGCGAAGTACGCGAGCGAGATCGAGGAGCTCTACGCGCCCGAACTACACCCGGACGTGCACGAGCCGTCGGCGGCCGCGACGGTGCAACCGGCATGAGCGGGGGACCGGGGGCGACCGCGCGCGAGTTCGGCCGGGTCGGCGTGCGAAAGCTGCTGCAGCGCACCGGCATTGTCGAGGAGTCGACGACACCACTGACGACCGACCCGGTGGAGGTCGTCCAGCTGCTGGCCGCCCCGTGGTATGACGAGCGGCTGAGTGGGCTGGCCGACGAGCTGGGTCGCGACCTGGCGAGCGTGCGCGCCGAGGCCGCCAGTTACCTGCGGGAGATGGCACCCTCGCTGGACGAGCGGGCGGTCAGGGCGTGGCGCAGCTTCAGTTGCTGGCTGATGCGGGCCTACGACGTGCTGGTCGACGAGGACCAGATCGCGCAGCTGCGCAAACTGGATCGCAAAGCCACTCTGGCGTTTGCCTTTTCGCATCGCTCCTACCTGGACGGTCTGCTGCTGCCGGAGGTGATCCAGGCCAACCGGCTCTCGGCCGCGCTCACCTTCGGCGGGGCGAACCTGAACTTCTTCCCGATGGGCGCCTGGGCCAAGCGCACCGGCACGATCTTCATCCGCCGTCAGACCAAAGACATTCCCGTGTACCGGTTCGTGCTGCGCGCCTACGCGGCGCAGCTGGTGCAGAACCACGCCAATCTCACCTGGTCGATCGAAGGCGGCCGCACCCGTACCGGCAAGCTGCGTCCCCCGGTGTATGGGATCCTGCGCTACATCAGCGACGCCGTCGACGAAATCGACGGCCCTGAAGTCTATTTGGTGCCCACCTCGATCGTGTACGACCAGCTGCACGAGGTCGAGGCCATGACCACCGAGGCCTACGGAGCCGCGAAACGGCCCGAGGACTTCCGTTTCCTGATCCGGCTGGCGCGGCAGCAGGGCGAGCGGCTGGGCCGCGCGTACCTGGACTTCGGCGAACCGCTGCCGCTGCGCAAGCGGCTCGAGGAGCTGCGCGCCGAGGAGTCCGGAACGGGCACCGAGATCGAACGCATCGCGCTGGACGTCGAGCACCGGATCAACCGCGCCACCCCGGTCACCCCCACCGCGGTGGTGAGCCTCGCGCTGCTCGGCGCCGACCGCTCGTTGTCCATCAGCGAGGTGCTGGCCACCGTGCGACCGTTGGCGAGCTACATCGCGGCCCGAAACTGGTGCGTGGCCGGCGCCGCCGACCTGACGAATCGCTCGACCATCCGTTGGACGCTGCATCAGCTCGTCGCCTCGGGCGTGGTCAGCGTGTACGACGCCGGCACCGAACCGGTTTGGGGCATCGGGGCAGACCAGCACCTGGTCGCGGCGTTCTACCGCAACACCGCCATCCACATCGTGGTCGATCGCGCCATCGCCGAGACGGCGTTGCTGGCGGCCATCGAAGACGCCGAGGCTTCGGTGGACGGGCTGGTGCAGCCGACACGCGTACGAGACGAGGCGCTGGCCCTGCGCGAGTTGCTGAAATTCGAGTTTCTCTTCTCCGCGCGTGCGCAATTCGAAAAGGAGCTCGCCGACGAAGTGCGCCTGCTCGGGCGGGTGGAAGACACGAGCAAGGCCGCCAGCGCGGCCGATGTGCGCGGGCTGCTGGAAAAGGCCGACCTGCTGTTGGCGCACCTGGTGTTGCGGCCGTTCCTGGACGCCTACCACATCGTCGCCGACCGGCTGGCCGCCTACGAGGACGAATCCTTCGACGAGAACGCCTTTCTCGCCGAGTGCCTCGAGGTCGGCAAGCAGTGGGAGCTGCAGCGCAGGATGGCAAGCGCCGAGTCGAGGTCGATGGAGCTGTTCAAGACCGCGCTGCGACTGGCCCGGCACCGCGAGCTGGTGGACGGCTTCGAGGACCTAGACATCGCGCGGCGGCGGCGCGAGTTCGCCGACGAGATCGCCACCGCCGTCCGGCGGGTCAACACCATCGCGGGCCTGGCCGGGGCGCGGTAAGCGGGGACCAGCGCGGCATTCAGCGCACCGGCGGCGTGGGAAGGTCGGCATGCCGAACCTGGTTCCCGCCAGCGCGTTTCGCCTCATACATCGCCAGGTCGGCCGCGTGCACCAGCCGTTCGATCACCTGCCGGTCGAGAACCTCGCTGCCGGTCGGGAGCCGGAAGCTGCTGACACCCACGCTGGCTGTCACGCCCCAGGGCGTCGCGGCAATGGCCGCGCGTACGGTTTCCGCCATTCGAAGCGCTTGCTCGGTGTCCATGGTCTGGGCGACCAGGAATTCCTCCCCGCCCACCCGGGCGATCAGTGTTCCCACGCTGCCGATTCGCCGCAGGTTGTCGGCTACGGCCACCAGGCTGCGGTCGCCCTCGGCGTGGCCGTAGGTGTCGTTGACCCGTTTGAAGTTGTCGAGATCGACCATCAAGACACTCAGGCATTGCGAGCGTCGGTCGGCGGCCGACATTTTCGACGCCGATCGGTAAAAGCCCCTCCGGTTGCGCAAGCCGGTTAGCGGATCGGTCGAGGACTTCAGGGCGTCGACCGACAGCCAGTGCACCAGTACCTGGCCGCAGAATGGCACCGCCAGGATGCCCGCGCTGAGCAACAGGAAGTTGGCCGCCGCCATCGACGCGTCACCGGACCAGGCGATTCGCGCGGCGCACACGGCCGCCGCACCCAGCGCGCTGCCGAGCGTGAAGACCAGCAGGCGCGCGGAGTGACAAAACGCGACATAGCCCGCGAGACCACCGAACGCGGCGCAACTCAGCATCCCGCTGCGTGGGTCGGCCTCGGTCACGCACGTGGCGGCGATGCCGAGTGTGCCCACTATCGAAAACACTTGTGATTCAATGCGCCCGGGCCAGCGCCGCACCCACACCATTGCCATGCCCGCCAGGAAGGCGACGAACGCCACCGCCAGGCCGCGCCCCACGGGTGTCTGCATACCCGAACGGCTGCCCAGCATCAGCAGCGTCGCCGCGGCCAGGATGGACAGGATGCCGACCATCAGGTAGCGGATGAATGGCTTCAATCCGCGTGCGCCGAGGTAGTCAGAGAACCAGTCGTAGTGGTCGGGCTGACGCCACCACACGCCGATCCAGTGCATCGCGAGGCCCCTCACCCGTACCTTCGCCGTATGGTACTTACCACCGACAGAATCGGGAGGCATTCAGAATTTCGGGCCGTCCCCGCCTGACCGCACTGGCGCTTCCGCGCATCGTGGGCACTGCCGACCCGTCCAACCAACCGGCCGCTGAACGGAATCTCACCATGACCACCGTCGACAATCCCATTCCGCCGCAGAACTTAACGGGCATCGTGGGGTGCCGGTTCATCTACACCTACGCCAACGGGTGGCGTTACGAGATGTATGTGAAGAACGAGCGCACGATCGACTACCGAATCCATTCCGGCCATGTCGGCGGACGGTGGGTCAAGGGCCAAGAGGTCGACCTGGTGGCGCTCGACGTCGACAGTTACAAGATCTCGTGGACCGAGCCCACGGGCACGTCGGTGGCCGTCAACGTCATGCCCGGCAAGCGGCGAATCCACGGCGTGATCTTCTTTCCCCAGTGGATCCGCCAGCACGGCGAGCGCACCGTGTGCTTCCAGAACGACCATCTCGAGGAGATGCGCGCCTACCGCGACGCGGGGCCGACCTACCCGATCTTCACCGTGCCCGAGTTCGCCTACATCACCCTGTTCGAGCGGGTGGGTGCCGACGACGAATCGGTGATCGATGTAGCCCCCGACCAGCTTCCACCGGGCTGGGCCGACCGCACCGATTGACAAAGTGGGGGGCGTCCGTGGGCCTGGCGGCACTCCACAAGTTTGGTAGCCGAGAGTTGTCGTACCCCTTTGCGATGATGAAGTCATGTCCTCGATCGCATCGCCTCCCGCGGTAGTCAGTCCCGCGGATCGTGTTGAGGTGTTGTTCGACGAGTTGGCGGAGTTGACCGGTCAGCGCAACGCGATCGATGGCCGCATCGTCGAAATCTTCGCGGAGCTGGATCGTGACGGGCTGTGCGGTCTCACGGGTGCGCGGTCGGTCGAGGCGTTGGTGGCCTGGAAGCTGGGCTGCTCGTCGTCGAACGCGCACACGATCGCCGATGTCGCGCGCCGACTCGAGGCGTTTCCGCGCTGCGCCCAGGGCATGCGGGAAGGTCGATTGTCGCTGGATCAAGTCGGGGTCATCGCGGCGCGGGCAAGTGACGGCTCTGATGAGCATTACGCGGAGTTGGCCAGGGTCGCCACGGTCAGCCAGCTGCGCACGGCGGTCAAGCTGGAACCGCGACCCGAATCCGATTCTCGCCCGCAACCGCTACCGTCGATCACCAAGACTTCCAGCGACGAGTTCACTTGTTGGAGGGTCAAACTCGCGCCCCTGGATGCGGCGAAGTTCGACGCGGCGCTGGCGTCTCACCGTGACGCGCTGGTCGCCGAGTGGAAGCGCGATCGCGGCGGTCCAGGCGTCACATCCGATGCCATGCCGCCGTTGCCGGGCACCCTTGAGGCGTTCATGCGCCTGGTCGAGTCGGGATGGGATGCCGAGGTGGCCCGCCGGCCGCACGGGCAGCACACCACGGTGGTCGTGCACGTCGATCTCGAGCAGCGCGCCGCGGAGCTGCATCTGGGTCCGCTGCTCACCGACGCCGAACGCCGATACCTGACCTGTGATGCCACGTGCGAGGTGTGGTTCGAACGCGACGGTGAGGTCATCGGCGCCGGCCGAGCGAGCCGCCAGATCAACCGGCGGCTTCGCCGCGCCCTCGAGCATCGGCACCCCACCTGCGTGGTTCCCGGCTGTGGCGCTACCCGCGGTCTGCACGCCCACCACATCCGGCATTGGGAAGACGGCGGCCCAACAGAGTTGGCCAACCTGGTGCTGGTATGTCCCTATCACCACCGGTTGCACCACCGCGGCGCCATCACGATCACCGGACCCGCCGACGATCTCGTCGTCTCCGACAGCTCGGGCCGGCCGCTCAGCGCGGGATCGCTTGCGCGTGCGCCCAGCCATGCCCCGCCCGACGTCCCGCCGTGCCCCGGGCCCACCGGCGAGCGCGCCGACTGGTGGTGGTACGAACCCTTCCAGCCGCAGCCGCCACCAAGCACCAACTAGATCTTCGTTAGCGGACCGACCGCCGGTGGCTGCCCGCCGCGAGGCGGAACCCTACCCACCGCAGGTTCGGCGAGAAGGTGATGGGCAAGCTCTTCCCATGATCCGAATGGCAACGCCGGACGATGCGGTCGCTATCGCCGACATTTATGCGCCTCGCGTGCTCGACTCCGCCATCTCGTTCGAGGCGGTGCCGCCGACGGCCCAGGAGATGCGATCCAGGTTGGCCGCCACGCTGACCCACCTGCCCTGGCTGGTCGTAACCGACGGCGACGCCGTCAGGGGGTACGCCTACGCGAGTCCCCATGGGGAACGCGCCGCCTACCGCTGGTCTGTGGATGTGTCTATCTACCTGGAAACATCGCTTCGCGGCCAGGGACGTGGCCGCCGCGTCTATACCGCATTACTCAAACTGCTTGCCGCGCAAGGATATATCAATGCCTACGCCGCCATTGCGCTGCCCAATCCCGCAAGCGTGCGCCTGCATGAGGCGACGGGGTTCTCGCGCGTCGGCGTGTTCGGCGGTGTGGGCTACAAGAACGGAGTGTGGTGGGACGTCGGCTGGTGGCACCGCCCACTGGGTGACCGGCCCGCCCGGCCCAGCGACCCGCTGCCATGGTCCGACCTACCGGCTCGCACACTTGAGTCTGCGCTCGGAGGTCACACTGGAGAGCAGCATCGAACGGACCACGCCTGGCCACCCACCGAATCGAGGAGTCGATGAGTGACAAACCCGGCGGGCCGACCCGCCCGCTGATCGCGTTCACCACTCAGGACAACGCGCCGCCCATCACACCGGCCCCCATCAGCCGGCCGTGGATGTCGCAGATGCGCAACGGCTGGCCGAACAGGTGCCTGCCGATACTGATCGCCAACCAGAGCGGCTGGGAGCTGCGCAACCGGTCCGCCTTCACCGCGACGTGGATGGGCGGGGATGACAGCATGGGTGTGATCATCGCCCCGGACCGGCGCGACCCCGGTCAGCTCCTGCCGTTCAGCCACTTCGGTTACGGCATCCTGACCTGGCACCTGCCGATGTTGTTCCGCACCCCGCCGGGCTACAACCTGTTGGTCCGGGGTCCGGCGAACTATCCCAAGGACGCCGTCTCGCCGCTGGAGGGAATCGTCGAAACGGACTGGGCCACATCGAGTTTCAGCATGAGCTGGCAGATCACCCGCAAGATGATGCCGGTGCGCTTCGAGGTCGACGAGCCGATCTGCATGATCGTCCCGCAAAGGCGGGCCGAGCTGGAAGAGTTCGCCCCGGAAATCAGGCCGATCGAGTCCGACGACGAGGTTCGCCGCAAGCACGAGTTCTTCCTGCGTTCACGCAACGAGCTGGGCCGGGCGCAGGCGGCGACGAATACCGCCCTGGGTGAGAAGGTGCCGTGGCAAGGCGACTACACGCGGGGCAGGCACTCCGACGGCGAGGCCGGGGCCCCCGATCACCAGACGCGCATCCATCTGCGCCCGTTCGCCGAGTCACCGGGCGACAAACAGCAATAGGCTCACCCCGCGTGCGTCGCGGTCAGCTCCGGGATTCGCGTCGGCGCCTGGGCCGATGATCCCGCCCAGGCGATGTATCCGTCGGGGCGCACCAGTACGGCAGGCCCGCGGTCGGTCCGCTCCGCCTGCAGCATCCCGGGCGCATCAACCGGTGGGGCGCCGTGTTCGCGCACGAGGACAAAACCTCCGGTGCGCTGCAGTTCGGTCAACCGTCCCTCGGCGAGCGAAATCGCGGTGGCGCGGGTGCCGACCAGACCGCGGCGGCCGTAGCGCAGCGTCGTGCCCGCGAAACTGCCCGCCGCCAGGTCCCGCACCGCGGGGATGCGAAGCAGCCTGGGTGCCAACAGGTTCCGCATCCACCGCGCAGGCCGCGGATGCAGCGTGGCGGCGCGGGCGATCAGCCCGGACTGCATCACAACGCGCTTGCCGATCGGGTGGCGTTCGTCGTGGTAGCTGTCCAGCAGCCGGTCGTCGGCGCCGCCGAGCACCGCGTCGATCTTCCACGCCAGGTTGGCGGCGTCCTGGATCCCGGTGTTCATGCCTTGGCCGCCCATGGGGGAGTGCACGTGCGCGGCGTCGCCGGCCAAGAACACCCGCCCGTGCCGGTACCGCTCGACTTGCCTTTCGTCGCAATGGAATCGGGACTTCCAGCTGACCTCGACCACACCGTAGTCGGTGCCCATGCCGCGGGCCAGGACGTCGACGACCTCGGCGTCCTCGACCGGTTCGCTGTCGGGGAGCTGATGATCGCGGTCCCACACCATGGCGCGATACCACGAGCCGTCCGGGTCCTGGTGGTTGTAGGGAGCCAGGAATGCGAGGACATCTCCGGGCGCCCCGACCGTCAGGCCCCCGCCGGCCGGTCCGTGGGTCAGCTTGACGTCGGCCAGCACGATCGACGTCAGCACCGTCTTGCCGGGGAATCCGGCGCCCACCAACCGTCGAACGGTGCTGTGCGCGCCGTCGGCGCCGATCACGTACCGCGACCGCCACGTCTGCCGGTGCGCGGGATCCTCGTCGTCCTTGGGACGGGCGGTGACCGTCACCCCGTCGGCGTCCTGCTCAAGCGCGATCACCTCCATGCCGCGCCGGATCTCGGCGCCCTGGGCCTGCGCGTAGCGGCGCAGCGCGGCATCGACGTTGGTCTGCGGGGTGACCAAGACGAACGAGTAGGGCGAGTCGAGATGGGTGAGGTCGATCTGCGCGCCGGCGAACAGCCGCACGCGCGGCGCCCGGTGCCCGAGGGCCAGCAGGTCGTCGGCCAGTCCGCGCGCGTCGAGCAGTTCCAGCGTGCGCGCCATGGTGGCGAACGCGCGGCTCGACGGGTTCTCCGTCGGCCAGCGTTCCAGCACCGTGACCGACCGGCCGGCGCGAGCCAGGTCGCCCGCGGCGGTCAGGCCGGTGGGACCCGCCCCCACCACCAGGACGTCGACGTCGTGGGCCGTCATCGCGCTGCTCCTTCCGGCTGCGGGTACCAGCGCCGGATGTCGCCGGGGGTGGACTGCGCCGCGCGGTTGAACACGAAGCGGCAGCCCGGCTGGGTGACGTGCGCGGCGTTGACGATCGACTCGAACAGCAGGGTGTTGCTGGCGGCCAGGCGAATGCCGGCGCCGATCAACACCGCGTCATAGCGCTTGGCTTCCAGCCAGCGGCGGGCCTTGCCGGCGCCAGCGGCGCCGAAGGCGATCAGGCAGTTGTCGACCTCGTATCCGGCCGCGCGCAGCCCCGCGACGTTGTCGTCGTTGGCGGCGCGCAGCGACTCCCTGGACAGCCCTGCGAACTGCGCGAAGTCCGGTGACGAGTAGTCGATCACGTCAGGATCGAGCCCGATCTGGATGACTGTCACGGTCATGGTCCGACCTCCTCGGCATGAGTTCAACAATTGTTGAACTCAACGCTAGGCCCACGCTCTGGCCGTGTCAACAGTTGTTGAATACAATCCGCTCATGCCAGCGAAAGCCCGCGACGGGAAGGTCACCCGCGCCACGATCCTGCGCGCCGCGCGCGCCCAGTTCTCCACCCAGGGCTTCGAACGGACCACCATCCGCTCGATCGCGTCGGAGGCCGGCGTGGATCCCGCGTTGGTCATGCACTACTTCGGCAGCAAGGCGGACCTGTTCGCCGCCGTGTCGCGGCTCGAGGTCAGCTTCCCGGATCTCTCCGGCGTCGCCCCCGAGCAGCTCGCGGACGTGCTGGTGCCGCTGTTCGTCCAGGTATGGGACCCGAACGGTTCCTTCCTGCCGCTGCTGCGCGCGGCCGCGACCAATCGCACGGCCGCAGACACGCTCCTGGCGGTTTTCGTCGAGCAGGTAGCCCCGGCCCTGGCGACCGTCACCCCCGACCGCGCCGTCGAGCGGGCCGCACTGGTGGGCTCCCAGGTCCTGGGCATCGCGATGGCCCGCTATGTGGTCGGGGTGCCGGCGCTGGCCGGAATGGACGACGCGACGCTCACCGAATGGGTGCGCCCGGTGCTCGCGCGCTATCTGACGGGCCCGGCACCCCCGGGGCCGTCGGCATAGAGTTGGTGCCATGCCACTTTCAGGGGAGTACGCACCGAGCCCATGGGATTGGGCCCGCGAACAGGCCGAGAAGTACGAGCAGTCGGGCGGGACCGAAGCCACCGACATGAAGGGGAAACCCATCATCGTGCTGACCACGGTCGGGGCCAAGACGGGAAAGCTGCGCAAGACGCCGCTGATGCGGGTCGAGCACGACGGTGAGTACGCGATCGTCGCCTCCCTTGGCGGAGCCCCGAAGCACCCCGTCTGGTACCACAACGTCGTCAAAAACCCCCGGGTCGAGCTGCAGGACGGCGGCACCACCCGCGAATACGACGCTCGCGAGGTGTTCGGCGACGAGAAGGCCCTCTGGTGGGAGCGTGCCGTCGAGGCCTGGCCGGACTACGCCGAATACCAGAAGAAAACGGACCGCCAGATCCCGGTATTCGTGCTGAGCCCGGTCGGCTGAATTCCGGACTTGGTCGGCTGCCATGGCACCATTGAGCAGTGTCCGCCGAACTGAGCCATCACCCGAGCGTCGCGCCGCTTTCCGCGGCTGACATCGACGGCGCGGCGAAGCGGATCGCCTCGGTGGTCACGCCGACCCCGCTGCAGTACAGCGACCGGTTGTCGGCGATCACCGGCGCGAACGTCTACCTCAAGCGCGAAGACCTGCAGGTGGTGCGCTCCTACAAGCTGCGCGGGGCCTACAACCTGCTGGTGCAGTTGTCCGACGAGGAGCTGGCCGCGGGCGTGGTGTGCTCGTCGGCGGGCAATCACGCGCAGGGCTTCGCCTACGCGTGCCGGACGCTGGGGGTGCACGGCCGCGTCTACGTGCCCGCCAAGACTCCCCAGCAGAAGCGGGACCGCATCCGCTACCACGGCGGCGACTTCATCGAACTGATCGTGGGCGGAACGACGTACGACCTGGCCGCCGAGGCCGCGCTGGCCGACGTCGAACGCACCGGCGCCACGCTGGTGCCGCCCTATGACGACCCGCGCACCATGGCCGGTCAGGGCACCATCGCCGTCGAGCTGCTGGATCAACTGGATGACGAGCCGGACCTGGTGGTCGTCCCCGTGGGCGGCGGCGGCTGCATCGCCGGCATCACCACCTACCTCGCCGAGCGGACGACGAACACATCGGTGCTTGGCGTCGAACCGGCCGGGGCCGCGGCGATGATGGCCGCGCTGGCCGCCGGCGCACCCGTGACACTGGACCACGTCGACCAGTTCGTCGACGGCGCGGCGGTGCGCCGCGCGGGCACGCTGACCTACGCCGCGCTGGCCGCCGCCGGCGACATGGTGTCGATCACCACGATCGACGAGGGAGCGGTGTGCACCGCGATGCTGGACCTCTATCAGAACGAGGGCATCATCGCCGAGCCGGCGGGCGCGCTGTCGGTCGCGGGACTGCTGGAGGCCGACGTCGAGCCCGGGTCCGCGGTGGTGTGCCTCATCTCGGGCGGCAACAACGACGTTTCCCGCTACGGCGAGGTGCTGGAACGATCGCTGGTCCACCTCGGCCTCAAGCACTATTTCCTGGTGGACTTCCCGCAGGAACCCGGAGCCCTGCGCCGGTTCCTCGACGAGGTGCTGGGACCCGACGACGACATCACCCTGTTCGAGTACATCAAGCGCAACAACCGCGAGACCGGCGAGGCGCTGGTGGGCATCCAGTTGGCCTCGTCGGCCGATCTGGACGGCCTGCTGGCACGGATCCGGGCGACGGAGCTGCACGTCGAACGCCTGGAGCCCGGCTCGCCGGCCTACCGCTACCTGCTGTTCTAAGCCAGATATCCCGGCAAGGGCGTGGCTGGATCCAGATCCGCGGCCGGCACCGGCGCGCCGGCCGTCACGCTCAGCGGCACCACGCCCGCCCAGTGCGGCAGCGCGCAATCCTCCGGATCGTCAACCGGCGCACCGGTCCGCACCTTGGCCGATACCTCCACGAGGTCGAGGGCGAGAACCCCGGTGGCGGCCAGTTCGCGCGCGTTCGGGGCGCGGCAGTCGGCGGCGCGGCCGGGCGCGACGTGATCCAGCAGGCCGGCGAGCGCCCGCAGTTGCTCCGTCTCGTCGTCGACGACGCGCGCGGTGCCCAGCACCATCACCGACCGGAAGTTCACCGAATGGTGCATCGCCGCACGGGCCAGCACCAGCCCGTCGACCAGCGTTACGGTGACGCACACCGGCAGGCCGGACGGCGTCGCGCGGGCGGCCAGCAGGGGACCGCTGCCGGTAGAACCGTGCAGGTAGAGGGTCTCGCCCAGGCGGACGTGGGTGGTGGGCAGCACCACCGGCCGGCCGGCGCTGAGGTAGCCCAGGTGGCAGATGAGCGCCTCGTCCAGGATCTGGTGGACGGACTCGCGGTCATAGCGCGCTCGCTCCCGGTATCGGGTGGGCGTGGTGCGCGGCGTCGGCTCGTATCCGGTTTGCATGGCGGTCGCCTTTGTTCTAGTACATAATGATTAGTGTGCCAGTACAAAGCAGCATAACCGGGACGGGTGCGGAGTCCATAGCCGCCAGCATCGAAGCCGCCATCTCGGCGGGCGCGCTGGCGCCCGGGGATGCGCTGCCGCCCGTGCGCGACTTGGCCGCCCGGCTCGGCGTGAACGCCAATACCGCCGCCGCTGCCTACCGCCTGCTGCGTCATCGCGGGGCCGTGGAAACCGCCGGCCGGCGCGGCACGCGGGTGCGGCACCGCCCGGCGACTACCCCCCGATCCCTCCTCGCGCTCGACGTCCCCGCCGGCGTGCGCGACCTGTCGACCGGCAACCCGGACCCGGCCCTGCTGCCCCTTGCGGGCGCCACGCTGCCCAACCCGATTGCCGGCCGTCCGGTGCTGTACGGCGAGCCCGCGATCTCGGCGGCCCTGGCGGAGTTCGCGCGGGCGGCGCTCTCCGCCGACGGCGTGCCGTCCGATCACCTCGCGGTGACCAGCGGTGCGCTCGATGGGATCGAGCGCGTCCTGACCGCGCATCTGCGCCCCGGTGACCGGGTCGCGGTGGAGGACCCGGGCTGGGCCAACCTGCTCGATCTGCTTGCCGCGCTGGGCCTTTCGGCCGAGCCGGTCCGGGTCGACGACGAGGGGCCGCTGCCCGACGACCTGGCGCTGGCCCTGGACCGCGGGTCACGCGGCTTGATCGTCACCAATCGCGCCCAAAACCCGACGGGTGCGGCGCTATCCGCCGATCGCGCCGACGCGTTACGGCCCCTGTTGGCGCAGCGGGCCGGGGATCTGCTGCTCGTCGAAGACGATCACTGCGCGGGCATCTCCGGCGCGCCGCTGCGCACGTTGGCCGGCGTGACCGAGCATTGGGCGTTCGTGCGATCCACGTCCAAGGCCTACGGACCCGACCTGCGGGTGGCCGTCCTCGCGGGTGACCATCGCACGGTCGAGCGCGTGCACGGCCGACTGCGGCTCGGCGCGGGCTGGGTGAGCCACCTGCTGCAGGACCTGGCCGTCAGCCTGTGGTCGGACCCGGTGGCCGCGCGCCTGGTCGGCGCGGCCGAGCGGCAATACGCCGACACCCGCCGCGCGCTCTGCGCCGCCCTGACCGAGCGCGACGTCGCCGCCCACGCGCGCTCCGGCCTCAACGTATGGATTCCCGTGCCCGATGAGACGGTCACCATCACCCGGCTGCTCCGCGCGGGCTGGGCCGCGGCGCCGGGCACGCGGTTCCGGATCCGCACGCCGGCGGGCATCCGGGTCACCATCGCCGACGTCCGCGCCGACGAGATCGGCCCCCTGGCGGACGCGATCGCGCAGGCCGTGCACGGCTCGGGCCGCCCCAGCGTCTAGCCGGGCGTCAACGCCCCTCGCCGCCAACGCAGCCCAGGCCCGGGCCCGTCCACAACAGCGCCACGCTGGGCTCCGGCGGGGTCTCGTTGACCACGACGAGGGGAGCCGGCAACGGCTTCTTCTTCCTGAGCAAGCCGATCCACCTTAGGAATTGATTCATGGGCGAATCATCGGCGGTGACGCGGCCGGCCGCGTACCGTCATCCACAGGCCTACGCCCGCTCGCGCACCGCCAGGATGGCGAACGAATGGCCTTCCAGCACCGTGCTGTCGGCATCGACTGCGGGATCACCCCAGGCCAGGACCACGTCCCCGGCGACGGGCACCTTCGTCGCCCCGGCGCCGAGGTTGCACACGATGCGCAGCCGGCCGCGCGACACGCTGATCCAGCGTTGCTCCTCGTCGTAGTCGACCGCGAGATGCTCCAGCCAGGGGTCGGCCAGGTTGGGGTCGCTGTGCCGCAACGCGATCAGGTCGCGGTAGAGCCGGTGCAATCGGCCGTGTTCGCCGGTGTCGACCTCGTCCCAGTCGAGTTTCGAGCGCTGGAAGGTCTGCGGGTCTTGCGGGTCGGGGATTTCGTCGGCGTCCCAGCCGTGTTCGGCGAACTCCGCCTTGCGCCCTTCCGCGGTGGCCTTGGCCAGCTCCGGCTCGGGATGCGAGCTGAAGAACTGGAACGGGGTAGACGCCGCATACTCCTCGCCCATGAAAAGCATTGCGGTGAAGGGTGTCGCGAGCACGAGCGCCGCCTTGATCGCCAGCTGGCCGCCGGTCAGGTTCTGCGACGGGCGGTCCCCGAGGGCCCGGTTGCCCACCTGGTCGTGGGTGCAGGTGTACGCGACCAGCCGGGTGGCGGGGATCCCCGACTCCGCCGTGGTGTCCAGCGGCCGACCGTGCCGGCGGTGCCGGAACGACGAATACGTGGCGGCGTGAAAGTAGCCGTGCCGCAACGTCTGTGCCAGCGTGGCCAACGACCCGAAGTCCGCGTAGTAACCCTGGCGTTCACCGGACACCGCGGTGTGGATGGCGTGGTGGATGTCGTCGGCCCACTGCGCCGTCAGCCCGTAGCCGCCGCGGTCGCGCGGGGTGATCAACCGCGGGTCGTTGAGGTCGCTCTCGGCGATCAGCGACAGCGGGCGGCCCAATTGCTCTGCCAGCCAATCCGTTTCGGTTGCGAGCTCCTCGAGGATGTGGATCGCGGTGGTGTCCACCAGCGCGTGCACGGCGTCCAGGCGCAGGCCGTCGGCGTGGAAGTCGCGCATCCAGCGCAGCGCGCACCCGATGATGTAGCGGCGCACCTCGTCGGAGTCGGCGTCGGCGATGTTGATGCCTTCGCCCCACGGGTTGCTCGCCGACGACAGGTAGGGGCCGAACTTCGGCAGGTAATTGCCCGACGGGCCCAGGTGGTTGAACACCGCGTCGATGAGCACCCCCAGGCCGCGCGCGTGGCAGGCGTCGACGAACCGGACCAAACCGTCGGGGCCGCCGTAGGGCTCGTGCACGCTGTACCAGAGCACGCCGTCGTATCCCCAGCCGTGCGTTCCCGCAAAGGAATTCACCGGCATCAGTTCGACGAAGTCGACGCCGAGGTCCACCAGGTAGTCGAGCTTCTCGATGGCCGAGACGAAGGTGCCGGCGCCGGTGAAGGTGCCCAGGTGCATCTCGTAGATCACCGCACCCTCGACCGGCCGGCCCTGCCAGTCGCCGTCGGTCCATTGTGCGGCGGCCGGGTCCCACAGCTGCGAGCGGGCGTGCACGCCGTCGGGCTGCCGGGGCGAGCGCGGGTCGGGCAGCACGGTGGGATCGTCGTCGAGCAGGAACCCGTAGCGGGCGTCGGGCGCCGCGTCGACTTCCGCGTGCCACCAGCCGTCATCCGCGCGCGTCATCGCGTGCACCCGGCCATCGACGTCGAGCCGGACCAGCTCCGGTTTGGGTGCCCAGACCCGGAATTCAGTCATTGTGGCGCTCCAGCAAGACGACGGGCAGGTCGGCGAACAACTGGGCCGCCGAGGTAGGCCCGTCCGCGATGGCCCCGGTGAGTGCGTCCTTCCACGTCCCTTCGGGCAGCGGCAGCACCGTGTTGCCCCAGCCCGTCTCGGTCAGCCGCACGGTCCAGCGGGTGACCGCCACCAGGACGTCCTCGCCCCGGCGGAACGCCAGCACATGCTCGGCGGCGTCGCCGCTGGCCAGCACTGGGATGTAGTTGCCGCCCAGGAAGGTGTCCGGATGGGAGCGTCGCACCCGAAGCGCCGTCGTGACGACCCGAATCTTGGGATGTTCCAACGCCTTCAGGGCCGCCCGCCGGGCGGTGTAGTCGACGGCCCTGCGGTTGTCCGGGTCGACGAGGCTGTCGTCCCAGAGTTCGGTGCCCTGGTAGACGTCCGGTATCCCGGGCACGGTCAGCGCCAGCAGCTTCTGGCCCAGCGCGTCGCTGGCGGCGTGCGGGTTGAGCTGGTTGACCAGTTTGGTCAGCTGGCCGGCCACCGGACCGTCGAACACGGTGTCCAGCCACCGGTGCACCGCGTCCTCGAACTCGGCGTCCGGATCGTTCCACGAGGTATGCCAGGCCGCCTCCCGGATGGCCTTTTCGGCGTAGCCGTGCAAGCGGTCGCGCAGCTCCGGGCTGACCTCGCCACTGACCGGCCAGACGCCGAAGATGTTCTGCCACAGGAATTGGCCGGTCGCCGGATCGGGGGACGGCGCGTCCGCCTCCCAGCGGGCGACGAACTCGGCCCACAGCGACGGGACCTGCGACAGCACCCCGATCCGGGCCCGGACATCCTCGCCCCGTTTGGTGTCGTGGGTGGTCAGCGTCGTCATCGTCTGCGGCCACAGGCGGGCCCGGTCGGCGGAGCTCTGGTGGAACTCCGCCGCGCCGACACCGAAACGATGCGGTTCGCCACCCACCTCGTTGAGCGAAACCAGTCGGGCGTCCCGGTAGAAGTAGCAGTCCTCGCTTGCCTTGGCGGTGACGGCGCCGCAGAGCTGTTGCAGGCGGGTGACCGGTTCCCCGCCGTGGGCCAGCGCCGCGGCGAGCACCTGCAGCGCGGGTGCCAATTCTGGTGCCTGCGACTGGGTTTCGGCCAGCGCCGTGGGCATGATCGCCGACAGGCTCGGGTAGTCGCAGCGGTAGACGCCGATATGGGTGAGCAGCGCGGCGATCGCTTCGGGCAGTTGCGGATGATCGGCGCCGGCCGCCGCCACGATGCTGCGGCGCAGCCTTCGCAGCTCGCTTGCCAGCGTGTCGGTGGCCGCGCGGACCTTGAGTTCCGCCAACATCTCCGGCGCCGCCCCGTAGTCCACCCCGGCCGACTCGACCAATTCGGTCAGGGCCGGGGCGCCATTCGGGTCGATGAAGACGCCGCCGATCTCCCGCAGCACGTCGTAGCCGGTGGTGCCGCCGATCGGCAGAGTGGGTTCCAGCGCCTCGTCGACCGCGAGGATCTTCTCGATCACGATCCACGTCCGCGGTCCGACCGATTCGCGCAGCCACGCCAAATAGCCGCAGGGGTCCGACAATCCGTCGGGGTGGTCGATGCGCAGGCCGTCGACGAGTCCCTCGGCGGCCCACCGGGCCACCTCGGCGTGGGTGGCGTCGAACACGGCCCGGTCTTCCTGGCGCAGCCCGGCCAACGAGGTGATCGAGAAGAAACGCCGGTAGCCGCAGACGCCGTTGCGCCAGCCCACCAGCCGGTAGTGCTGGCGGTCGTGCACCTCGGGACCGGTGCCCTCGCCGGTACCGGGCGCGACGGGCAGCGCCAGGTCACCCAACCGGAGCAGGTCCCCGTCGACCTTGAGGTCGGCCGCGTCGTCGTCGGAACCCAGGATGGGCAGCACGATCCGGCCGTCCTCGTCGAGGTCCCAGTCGATGTCGAAATACGTTGCGTAGTCCGAGGAACGGCCGTGCCGCAGGACGTCCCACCACCACGCGTTCTGTTGGGGCTGGTCGATTCCCACGTGATTGGGCACGATGTCGACGATCAGGCCGAGGCCGCGCTCTCGCGCCGCCGCGGACAGCCGCGCCAGCCCGTCGCGCCCGCCGAGTTCGGGGGAGACCGTGGTCGGGTCGGTGACGTCGTAGCCGTGGTTCGACCCGGTGGCCGCGGTCATGATCGGCGACAGGTAGAGGTGCGAAACCCCGAGTTCGTCCAGGTAGTCCAGTAGGTTTTCCGCGTCGGCGAAGGTGAACGCGAACCCGCTGGCCTCACCACGCAGCTGCAGCCGGTAAGTCGAGAGAATAGGAAAGGCCATGCGTCACATGGTCTTACGTAATACCAGAAGCGAACGTCCGGGCAGCGAGACTTTCTCCTCGGCATGCACCAGCTGGTCGGCGTCACCCGACGGATGGTTGGTGTCCAGTTCCACGGTCCACTCCTGGGCATAGTCGTCGTTCGGCATCACGAACTCCACGGGTTCGTCGCCGGCGTTGAAGCACAACAGGAATGAGTCATCGACGACTCGTTCGCCGCGTGCGTTGGGTGCGGTGATGGCCTCGCCGTTGAGGAACACCGCCACACATTTGTGAATGCTCTCGCCCCAGTCCTCATGCGTCATCTCGCGGCTGCTCGGATTCAGCCAGGCGATATCGCGGACCTCCTCGCCGCTTCGGATCGGCTCGCCCTCGAAGAACCGGCGGCGGCGGAACACCGGATGGTTCTTGCGCAGCGTGGTCACCTTGCGTGCGAACGCCAGCAGGTCCGAATTCTTGTCGACCAATGACCAATCCATCCAAGACAATTCGGAGTCCTGGCAGTACACGTTGTTGTTGCCGTTCTGGGTGCGGCCCAGCTCGTCGCCGTGCGCGATCATCGGCGTGCCCTGGCTGAGCATCAGCGTCGCCCAGAAGTTGCGCATCTGGCGGCAGCGCAGCGCCGTGATGTCCGGGTCGTCGGTGGGTCCCTCGACGCCGCAGTTCCACGAGCGGTTGTGGCTTTCGCCGTCGCGGTTGTCTTCGCCGTTGGCCAGGTTGTGCTTTTCGTTGTAGGACACCAGGTCGTTGAGCGTGAACCCGTCGTGGGCGGTGACGAAGTTGATGCTGGCGCTGGGGCGCCGGCCGGTCGCCTCATACAGGTCCGACGACCCGGTCAGCCGGGACGCGAACTCGCCAAGGGTTGCGGGCTCGCCCCGCCAGTAGTCACGCACAGTATCGCGATACTTCCCGTTCCACTCCGTCCACAAACCCGGGAAATTTCCCACCTGATAGCCGCCCTCGCCGACGTCCCACGGTTCGGCGATCAATTTGACCTGGCTGACGATCGGATCCTGCTGCACCAAATCGAAGAACGCGCTCAATCGGTCGACGTCATGCAGCTCGCGTGCGAGTGTGGCGGCCAGATCGAAGCGGAAGCCGTCGACGTGCATCTCGGTCACCCAGTAGCGCAGCGAATCCATGATCAGTTGCAGCACGTGCGGGTGGCGCGGGTTGAGGCTGTTGCCGGTGCCGGTGTAGTCCTTGTACAACCGCAGGTCCGTGTCCATCAGCCGGTAATACGCCGCGTTGTCGATGCCACGGAAGTTGATGGTCGGCCCCAGGTGGTTGCCCTCGGCGGTGTGGTTGTACACCACGTCGAGGATGACCTCGATGCCCGCTTCGTGGAAGCTGCGCACCATGGACTTGAACTCCGCGACGCTGGAGTTGCGGTTGGACGCGTACTGGTTGTGCGGCGCGAAATACCCGAAAGTGTTGTAGCCCCAGTAGTTTCGCAATCCCATGTCCAGCAGCCGCGAGTCGTGCATGAACTGATGCACCGGCATGAGCTCGAGCGCGGTGACGTTGAGCGACTTGAGGTGATCGATCACCGCGGGGTGGGCCAGGCCGGCGTAGGTGCCGCGGAGTTCCTCTGGGATGCCCGGGTGGGTCTGCGTCATCCCCTTCACGTGCGCCTCGTAGATCACCGTTTCGTGGTAGGGGGTGAGCGGCGCGCGGTCGGAACCCCAGTCGAAGAAGGGGTTGCTCACCACGCTGGTCATGGTGTGGCCCAGCGAGTCGACCATCGGGGGAGTCCCCGGGTCGGCGTTGTCGGCATTGGGGTCGTCGAGGCGGACCGCGTTCAGGTCGTAGGAGAACAGCGCCTGCCCGAAGGTGAAGTCGCCGTGGAAGGCCTTGCCGTACGGGTCGAGCAGCAGCTTGCTCGGGTCGCACCGATGGCCGGCCGACGGGTCGAAGGGCCCGTACACCCGGAAGCCGTAGCGCTGGCCGGGGGTGATGTTCGGCAGGTAGGCGTGCCAGACGAAGCTGTCAACCTCATCGAGGGGGATCCGCGACTCCGCTCCGGCGTGGTCGATCAGACACAACTCGACCCGCTCGGCTACCTCAGAGAACAACGAGAAGTTGGTCCCCGCGCCGTCATAGGAAGCTCCGAGCGGATAGGGGGTCCCCGGCCACACGGTGGCCAGTTTCGGCTGTTGATTACCAGTAACGCCTGTTTCTGAAGCGTATTTGTCGGTCGGCACCTTAATGACCTTATCCGCGCTCGGCGGCGCGGGGGCGCGTCACCACCAACCGGTGTTGGCCGCGATCTGGCGGCCCAATTCCCCTGTCATGGTTCGCACGTAAGTGGGGGTGAGGTGGTGGGCACCGTGGTAGATCAGCACGTTTCCCTCGACCGGGCGGCAGACGTCGGCACGGCAGATCGCGTCGGACATGTCGAGCACCTTCAGCAGCGGGAACTGGGTGACGAAGTCGAGGGTCTGATTACGGTCGGACAACACGTCGGAACGTTTTATCGCGCACGCCTGGGGGCTGCCGCCCTTTTTGGCGAGGCAATCCGCCGGGTCGAACGGCTGGCCGTTCTTCACCAACCACGGGGTGTCCCGCATGCCGAGGATCGGAATGTTGTTGTCGGAGAACCTCTGCCAGATCCCGATGTAGGTCGCCGGCATCACGTCGCCGGGCTTGATGTTCCACGGCCGGGTGGTCGTGGTGAACACGTAGTCGGGATGGTCGGCGATCACCTTGGTCATCGTCTGTTCCACCCACTCCCGGCACTGCGGGTAGGCGGCGTTGTTGCCCATGATCAACGGGACTTCCTCGGTGGACAACGGGCAGCCCATCTTGAGATAGGTCACCACCTTGAAGTGGTGCATCTGGCCGAGCAGGCTCAGCGCCGGCAGCCAGTGTTCGGCGTGGGACCCACCCGCGAGCGCGATGGTGCGGTCGGCGGCCACGTCGCCGTAGGTGCAAACGACCACGGCCGGGTTGACGAAGTCGCTGATGCAGCCGTCGCGGGTGGATGACGGCAGGTCTTCCTTGACCTCCAGCACGCTGGGCCGCATCGGCAACGCGGGCACCCGCACGCGCTCGGTCAGGGCGCGCGCCCCCGGATAGTCCTGCGGGTTGAGCACGCTGAGCTCCTTGCCCGCGGCGCGCAGGACCGTGACGTGCTGGCGCCACGTGAACGACGTCGCGGTCAGCGTCACACCGAGGAGCACGATCGCGGTTCCCAGCGCCATCGTGGGCCTGGGCAGGCGTGCGAGCCACGGGGGCGTGGGCGCCGGTGACTTCCCGGAGGCGCGGTAGCGCAGGGGGTCCTCGACGAGCCGGGTGGTCAGGTAGGCGAGCAGGCCCGATACCAGCAGCACGGCCGAGCCTTCGACGAAGTTGGCGTGCCGGTGCCCGGTGAAGGACAGCCAGAAGATCAGCAGCGGCCAATGCCACAGGTAGAGCGAATACGCCATCGCGCCCAGCGCGACCAGCGGCCCGGCCGCCAGCAAACGATTCGGCAGTGGCAGCCGGTCCCTGGCGGCGGGATCACGCTGCAGGTTCGCCCCGGCCAGGATCATCAGCATGGTGGCCCCGACGGGCACCAGGGCCCATGGGCCGGGAAACTCCTGCACGCCGTCGATCAGGGCACCGCAGGACACGATCGCGGCCAGCGCGACGGTGGCCAACACCGTCCGCAACCACATCGGCCAGCGGATGGCCGGCACCACGGCGCCGACCAGCGCCCCGAGTAACAACTCCCAGGCGCGCGCGAAGCTGTTGTAGTAGGCGGCGGCCTGGTCGCCCTGATGCGCCACGATCGCGTAGACGAACGACGCCGCCGTGAGCGCCGTCAGCAACACCAGGAACAGGGTGCGCAAGTGGGCGCCCAACGGGCGCCGGAATAGGTACGCGCAGCCGGCGATCAACAGCAGGAAGCCGACGTAGAACTGGCCCTGCACCGACATGGACCAGATGTGCTGCAGGGGGCTGACGGCCTCGCCGGCGCGCAGGTAGTCCGACGCGGTGTTGGCCAACTCCCAGTTCTGGTAGTAGCCGAGGCTGGCGAGGCTTTGGTCGGCGAAGGTCTCCCAGCGGGTCTCCGGTTGCACGAGGATGGTCAGCACCGCACACCCGGCCAGCACCACGACCAGCGCGGGGACCAGGCGGCGGACCAGCCGGATCACCTCGGCAACCGGCGACAGGGTGACGGCCGGATTCAGTGCCGCGCGAATGACCTTGCCGCCGAAGAAGAATCCGGACAGCGCCAAGAACACATCGACCCCGCCCGAGACGCGGCCGAACCAGACATGGAACACCGCGACCAGCGCGATCGCGATGCCCCGCAACCCGTCGAGGTCGTAGCGGTAGAACCCCGCATTCCGCGTTCCCGTAGCGACCGGTTCCTCGGTCGCGATCGGCAGGGGAGCAGGGGACAGGGTCGACATGATCGACCGCTAATTTACCGAAAACCGCCACCCGCTCCCGTTTAGGAGCAGGTGGCGGTGTCCGACAGGTCCCGAAGCGCCCGGAAAATTACCGGGCGGTGCCGGGGGCCGCGGGCAGGAACGGTGATTGCTGGGGCGGCAACAGCTGCACCGGGGCCTGCTGCGGCGGAATCAGCTGCGTCGGCAGCTGCGGCAGCGGGGCCTGCGGGGCCCGTTGCGCCGGGAGTTGCTGCAGCGGTGCTTGCTGGACGGGGGCTAGCGCGGACTGCTGCTGCAGCGGCGCTTGCTGCACCGGTGCCGGTTGCACGGGCGCCGGTTGCACCGGTGCCGGCTGGGCCGGAGCCTGCGGCAGCGGTGCCTGCTGTTGGGCGGGCACTTGCTGCACCGGCGCTTGCTGCAATGGGGCTTGCTGCGTCGGCGCTTGCTGCGCGGGCAGTTGCTGCAGCGGGGGCTGCTGCAGCGGGGCCTGCTGCGCCGGCGTCTGCGTCGGCACCTGCTGCGGCAGTTGCTGGGCCGGTGCCGGCTGGACCCCGAGGACCCGGACCAGGTAGGGAGCCATGCCGTTGGCGCGCACCGGCGAAACCTGGACGACGTCGCCCACTTCGAGCATCTGGTTGTTCCCCAGGTACATCGCGACGCTCTGCGTGCCTTCCGGCCCGTAGAAGATCAGGTCACCCTTTTGCGCCTGCTGCGGCAGCACCTTCTGACCGACCTTGTACATCGCCCCGGACGAACGCGGCAGCTTGATGCCCGCGCCGGCGTAGGCGTACTGCATCAGGCCCGAGGCGTCGAACCCGACGGTGTTGATACCGGAACCGGTGCCGCGGGTGGGACCGTTGATGCCCCCGCCGGCCCAGGAAAACGGCACGCCGCGCTGCGACAACCCGCGCGCGATCACCACGTCGGTCGCCTGCTGGTAGTCCATCGGCCGGATACCCGGGTCGGCGGATGCGACCGCGGGGGCGACCAGCGGGGCCGCCAGCATCGCCAGACCGATCGCGAAGGCGTAGATGCGTTTCATTGTTCTTGGCCTCTCAGGCGCTCAGTGGCCTCCGCGCGGTGACTTCACGCGTCCGCCGCCGATCCATGCCCTGGGCGAGGACCCCCACGTTGGGGCCGGCGCCGCTGCATGACACTTGCGGATGTGACAGCGGGCACGACGCCCCTGATTTCACATCAGTCACTGAAACCACTCTGACAACAGAAGGTGGTAGCCGCCAGGCTCCGGCGGGATTTTTTGTCGTACCGTGACCGGACGGTGACTGCGCGACACGAATCCCGTATGCGCAGTTGTGATTTCGGTCTCAGTCGGACCTATGGGTGGACCAACCGCGGCGGCGGTAGGCCTAGAGCCAATAGCGTTCGCTGAAGGTGGTCAGCAGGGAGCCGACGACCGAGCTGACCATGACCAGCGTGAGGGCCAGAACCGGCCAGAAGGACATGTACCAGCCCTTCAGCATGGAAACGAGGGGGCCGACGACCGCGGCGGCGATCGCCGCGCCGATGCCGCCCCACACCACCGGGCGGATGTAGTAGTCGATCCCGAACGGCACCGGCCCGCAGGTCTCGTCCGCGCACACGTGCTCGAGGAAGCCGAACAGGCGGTCCGGCCACGTCGTCGCGGTGGCCAGGATGACGAGCACCGCCAACAGCGCGATCGTGGAAACGACGTCCCACGGGGCCAGCCGCACGCGAATGACCCGCGGCGCTTCGTCGTCGTAATCGACCACCGGGGAATTGGTTTTCGCGGTCTCGGACGCGCCCGCGGCGGGTTTGCCGGGCGAATGCGGCGTAGCCATCGGATCCCATGCTCCCCGATGGGCGGACTTTGTGCGACTCGGCTGCTTTACCCTCGATCACTATGCCTGCGGCGACGGCCGGGTTGACGCCCGAGCAGATCAGCGCGATCGACGCCGCGCATCTGTGGCACCCGTACAGCACGATCGGCGGCGAGGCCGTCGCGCCGGTGGTGGCCGTCGCGGCCCGCGGCGCCTGGCTGACCCTGATCCGCGACGGCCGGCCGATCCAGGCGCTCGACGCGATGAGCTCCTGGTGGACCGCGATCCACGGGCACGGCCACCCCGTGCTGGACGAGGCGCTGACCAGGCAGTTGGGTGTGATGAACCATGTCATGTTCGGCGGGCTCACCCACGAGCCGGCCGCCCGGCTGGCGCAGCTGCTGGTGGACATCACCCCGGCGGGGCTGGACACCGTTTTCTTCAGCGACTCGGGCTCGGTGTCGGTCGAGGTAGCGGTCAAGATGGCGCTGCAGTACTGGCGCAGCCGTGACCGGCCCGGCAAGCACCGGCTGATGACGTGGCGGGGCGGCTACCACGGGGACACCTTCACGCCGATGAGCGTCTGCGACCCCGACGGCGGCATGCACTCGCTGTGGACCGACATCCTGGCCCGCCAGGTGTTCGCCCCGCAGGTGCCGCGCGACTACGACCCCGGCTACAGCGCGGCGTTCGAGCAGCAACTCAGCAGGCACGCCGGTGAACTGGCCGCCGTCATCGTCGAACCGGTGGTGCAGGGCGCGGGCGGGATGCGCTTCCACGACCCCCGCTACCTGCGCGACCTGCGCGAGGCGTGCCGGCGGCACGACGTGCTGCTGATCTTCGACGAGATCGCCACCGGCTTCGGCCGCACGGGCGAGCTGTTCGCGGCCGACCACGCGGGGGTGAGCCCCGACATCATGTGCGTCGGCAAGGCGATGACCGGCGGATACCTCAGCATGGCCGCCACCCTGTGCACCACCGAGATCGCGCACACCATCAGCACCGGCGAGGCCGGCGCGCTCATGCACGGCCCCACCTTCATGGCCAATCCGCTGGCCTGCGCGGTGTCGGTGGCCAGCGTCGAGCTGCTGCTCGGCCAGGACTGGCGCGAGCGGGTCGCCGAGATCTCCGCCGGCCTGGCGGCCGGGCTCGAACCCGCCCGGGCGCTGCCCGGCGTGACCGACGTGCGGGTGCGCGGCGCGATCGGCGTCATCGAATGCGAACGCCCGGTCGACCTGGCCGTCGCCACCCCGGCGGCCATGGATCGCGGCGTCTGGCTGCGCCCGTTCCGCAACCTCGTCTACGCGATGCCGCCCTACATCTGCTCGGACGGCGAGGTCGCCCAGATCACCTCGGCGATGGTCGAGGTCGCGCGCCTCGTAGGCTGAAGGCCCATGAACGCCTTCCCGCGGGCACCGATCGAGACTCCCCCGCAAGCGGGTGATACCCCCACGCCGCTGGCCTGGCTGGAGGCGGTGGAAAGTCAGCGCCGCGAGGCCGGGCTGCGCCGGTCGTTGCGGCCGCGGCCGGCCGTCGCCACCGAGCTGGACTTGGCGTCCAACGACTACCTGGGGCTGTCCCAGCACCCCGACGTCATCGAGGGCGGCGTCGCGGCGCTGCGCATGTGGGGCGCCGGCTCCACCGGTTCCCGCCTGGTCACCGGCGACACCGAACTGCACCAGCAGTTCGAGTCCGAGCTCGCCGAATACGTCGGCGCCGCATCGGGATTGCTGTTCTCGTCCGGATACGCGGCCAACCTGGGCGCGGTCGTCGGCCTGTCGGGCCGGGGCGCGCTGCTGGTGTCCGACGAGCTTTCGCACGCCTCCCTGGTCGACGCCTGCCGGCTGTCGCGGTCCCGGGTGGCGATCACGCCGCACCGCGACGTCGATGCCGTGGACGCAGCCCTCGCCGGGCGCGACGAGGAGCGTGCCGTCGTCATCACCGAGTCGGTGTTCAGCGCCGACGGCGCCCTGGCGCCGCTGCGGGAGCTGCACGAGGTCTGTCGCCGGCACCGCGCGCTGCTGATCGTCGACGAGGCCCACGGCCTCGGCGTGCGCGGGGGCGGGCGCGGGCTGCTGTACGAGCTCGGGCTGGCGGGCGCCCCCGACGTGGTGCTGACCACGACGCTGTCCAAGGCGCTGGGCAGTCAGGGCGGAGTGGTGCTCGGGCCGGCGGCGGTGCGGGCCCACCTGATCGACGCGGCCCGGACGTTCATCTTCGACACCGGCCTGGCGCCCGCGGCGGTGGGCGCCGCGTGGGCGGCGCTGACCGTGCTGCGGGCCGAACCGTGGCGGCCCGAGGCGGTTTTGCGGCATGCCCGCATGCTGGCCGAGGTGTGCGACGTGCCCGAGATCCCGCAGTCGGCGGTGGTGTCGGTGATCCTGGGGGACCCGGAGGTGGCCCTGGCCGCCGCGACCGCCTGCCTGGACGCCGGCGTGAAGGTGGGCTGCTTCCGGCCCCCGACCGTGCCGGCCGGGACCTCCCGGCTGCGGCTCACCGCCCGCGCGTCGCTGGATGCGGCCGAACTCGACATCGCCCGGCGGGTGCTCACCGACGTGCTTGCTGTGACGCGCCCTTGACCGTCCTGGTCGTCACGGGGACGGGAACCGGGGTCGGCAAGACCGTCGTCACCGCCGCGCTGGCCTGTCACGCCCGTCAGGCCGGCATCGACGTCGCGGTGTGCAAACCGGTCCAGACCGGCACCGACACCGGCGACGACGACCTGGCCGAGGTCGCCCGGCTGTCCGGCGCGACCGAGTTGGCCGGGCTGGCCCGCTACCCGCAACCGCTGGCGCCGGCCGCCGCGGCCGAGTTGGCCGGCGCGGCGCTGCCCACCGGTGAACAGGTGCTGCGGCTCATCGCCGGCCTGGACCGACCGGGGCGGCTGACGCTGGTCGAAGGGGCCGGCGGGCTGCTCGTCGAGCTCGCCGCCGAAGGCTTCACCCTGCGCGATCTGGCCGTCGAGCGGGGCGCCGCGGCACTGGTCGCGGTGACCGCCGAACTGGGCACCCTCAACCACACCGCGCTGACGCTGGAATCGCTTGCCGCCCATGATGTTTCGTGCGCCGGCCTGGTCATCGGCAGCTGGCCGGTGCACCCCGGGCTGGTGGAGACCTCGAACCGCTCCGCGCTGGGCCGGCTGGCCCCGGTGCGGGCCGCGCTGCCCGCGGGGGCCGGATCGATGGACGCCGCGCAGTTCGCGGCCATGAGCGCCGCGGCGTTCGACCGCGACTGGGTCGCCACGCTGGTCCGCTGATGGTGCATTCCATCGAGCTGCTCTTCGACGGCGAGACCGAGGCGACGATCCGTGGGCTCTGGGACGCGCTGGCGTGCGCGGGAATTCCCAGTCAGGCACCGGCCGGGCGGCCGCACGTCACGCTCGCGGTGGCCGACCGCATCGCCGAGGATGCCGACGCCGCGCTCCGGCCGCTGACCGGCCGGCTGCCGCTGGGCTGTGCCGTCGGCCCGTCGCTGCTGCTCGGGCGGTCCAACGCGATCCTGGCCCGCATCATCGTGCCGACGGCGGAGTTGCTGGATTTCCACGCGCAGGTGCACCGGTTGTGCGGCGAGCTCCTGGCGCCCGCGCCGGCCCCCACCAGCCTGCCCGGTCACTGGACGC
>NZ_LZKH01000238.1:0-35116 GCF_001672745.1 Mycobacterium sp. E1386 | reverse complement strand
TGCAGGTGTTCAGCGAGGTGACACCGGAGCCCGACGAAAAGACCATCCGCCGCGGTGTCGCGATGCTGGCGCGGGTCCAACCCGATCTGCTGGTCGCCGTCGGCGGCGGCTCGGTGCTGGACGCCGGCAAGGCGATCCGCCTGTTCTACGAACACCCGGAGAAGAGCCTCGACGAGCTGACGATGCCGTTCCTCGACCCGCGCAAGCGCGTGGCCGACTATCCGGTCGACCGCCATCGCGTCCAATTGGTTGCCGTCCCAACCACATCGGGCACCGGATCAGAAGTCTCACCGGCGGCGGTGTTGACGGTGCGCGGCAAGAAGGAGACGCTCGTCGACTACAGCCTGGTGCCCGACCTCGCGGTCGTCGACCCGGTCCTCACCTCGTCGATGCCGCGGACACTGACCGCCGACACCGGCGTCGACGCGCTGACCCATGCTCTGGAGGCGGCCGTCTCGATCTTCGCGTCGCCGTATACGGACGCGTTGTGCGCCCAGGCGGCGCGACTGATCTTCGATGCGTTGCCGAGGGCATACGACGACCCCAACGACCTATCGGCGCGCACTGACATGTCCAATGCGGCAACGCTTGCCGGGCTTGCCTTTTCGAATGCGTTCGTCGGGACCAATCATGCGCTCGCCCATGCGGTCGGCGCTAGATTCGGGATTCCGCACGGCCGGGCGAACGGCATCTTCCTGCCGCACGTGCTGCGTTACAACGCAAGTCTGCCCAGCAAGTTCATGCCCGCGCCGGGTTATTCCGCCTACGTCGCCCCGGACAAATACGCACAGCTCGGTCAACTGATCTTCGGCGGCCATGAGCCAGCCGAGTGCCGCGCCCGGTTGTTCCATGGGGTCGATGATCTGCTGAACCGACTGAACATGCCCCGATCGGTGCGCGAGTGCGGCATCGACGAGAAGCAATACCTGGGGGCGCTCCCGGCGTTGGCGATGACGGCGTTCGAGGACCTCAGCAACCGCACAAATCCGCGGATGCCCTTGGTGAGCGAGATCTCCGCTTTGCTTCGGGCGGCCTTCTACGGCGACGCCGAAGCTCAACCTCAACAGCGCAGCTGAGGCAGCACGTCACGCTCGTACGCCGCGAAGAACCCGTCCATGTCCGGGCCCACCTGCTGGACATACACCTCGTCGATGTCGGCGTCGAGGTACTCCCGCACCTTCGCGACGTGCGTGTCGGGGTCCGGTCCGCACGTGACCGCCTCGGCAACCTGGTCCGGCGTGACGAGAGACATCAGGGCGGCGAAGTCCTTGGGGCGCGGCAGGGTCTGCGCGGTTTGCCCGGGCAGCGCGTCGTTGCCCCACAGCCGGTGTGCCGCCTTCAGCGCGGTGTCGGCGTCCTTGTCCCAGCTGACTTTGGCGCCGGCCTGCACGGGTTTGTCACCGCCGCCGGAGTCGCGGAACGTCTTGACGAGGTCGGCCTCCGGCATCACCAGGACGAAGCCGTCCCCGATGCGTCCGGCCAGCTCCGCCCCCTGCGGGCCGAAACCGGAAACGTAGATCGGCACCGGCTGCTCGGGCCGCGTGTAGATGCGCGCTTCCTGCACCTCATAGTGCTTGCCGTGGTGACTCACCTCGTCGCCGCGGTGCAACAGGCGGATCACCTCGACCGCCTCTTCCAGCATCTCCTGGCGCACGCCGACCGACGGCCAAGGGTCGCCGAGGATGTGTTCGTTCAGCGCCTCGCCGCTGCCCACCCCGAGCACGAAGCGGCCGTCGAGTTGGACGGCGGCGGTGGCGGATGCCTGCGCGACGATCGCCGGGTGCGTCCGGATCGTCGGGCATGTCACGGCGGTGCTGACGGGCAGCGACGTCACCTCGGAGAGCGCCCCGATGACGCCCCACACGAAGGGGCTCTGGCCCTGCTCGTCGTTCCAAGGGTGGAAATGATCGGAGATCCACAGCGCGTCAAACCCGGCCGCTTCCGCACGCTTGGCCTGGTCCACGAGTTCCTTGGGGCTGTACTGCTCGCAGGACAGAAAGTATCCGATCTTGGTCATGCCGTGCGGGCTACCCGCTGCGCGCCCCGTTATGCACCGTCTTCGCCGTTATTCGGCGCCGAACGGCACGCTTCTCCAAAACCTGTGTGCCGCAAACACTTTCCGACGCGTTGTCGCCGAGGGTGGCTCTGCCCACTACGGGATCTTCTTTGCGATCCGTTTGGCGATCTCAATTCCCCGATCGTCGATGTGGTCGGCGCAGGCGCTTACATCGACGACAACGTTGTTCGCGGTTGTCAACGCCCGCTGGCACGCCCAGCCCTCCACGCCTTCCTCTTGGACCCGGGTGATCGCCAAAACGCCATCCGCGACGCTGGCCTTACTCAGCGACCAGTAATGGGGGCTCGCGTCGCCCGGGTCATGCAGATCGACACGCCGGTTATCGCAATTGGCCCAGCCGGTCACCTGGCTTGCGTAGAAGTCATGGGCGGCCATAGCCCCCGGAAACGACACCACCGCCTGGTAGGCGATGTGGTCCGCACGATCGCGGTGGTCCTTGAGTGCCTGAACACGCACAGCTGTCCAGCCGCTGCCTTGGTATGAGTATTCCTGCGCTTCGGCCCAAACCAAGCATCCATCCTCGAGGGGACGATTGGTGTACATCGTGTCGGCGGAAGCCACGACCTCCATGTGAGCATCCATGATGGAGCCGACATCGCCGGTATCGAGCAGCAATCCGGACAGCGCACCGGGCGGCAGCGGTTGCGGCGCATGACCCAACGTCGGAGCCGCAACCACCCTTCCGTCGGTGGTCACGGTGCATCCCGCTGTTAGCGCGGACAACACCAGGATCGACAGCGCATGCCGCTTGCCCGCTAACCTCATCGGCCTATTTCACCGCACTGCCGCATGGTCACCAAGCCTATGCCGGGGCGCGCGCGAATCGCTTCACTGACTTGGAGACTGGAATTCTCCAGAGCTCCCGCCCAGACCTGTCGATCCCGTGCGGCTAAACGGATTTGGTGACGCCGACGTACGACAGCACCACGTCGGACAGGTCGCTCATCCGGGTCAACACCGCATAGGAACGGATGAACGACTGGCCCACGCATCCGTCGATCTTGATGTGGAAGTTGCTGATCATGACCCAGGGGTTCGCTCCCTTGAATTGCTTCTTTATCACCGGCACCGTGAGGACGAGGCCGGGTTTCATTCCGATGCTCATCACGCCATTCATCGGGGTCGAAACAAACGGCAGCAGGGGCGGCAATGTACCGGTGGTGTCGAAGGTGGGGCTGACGCCCGGGATGATGCCGGCACCGCCCTCCATGATCACGCCGTTGGATGTACTCATATCGATGCCACAACCGATCTGATAGCCGACTTCCAGGATGCCGTGAGGCTCTTCCGGTCCCTTCAGCGAGCCGACGTAGATACCGCTGGCCATGTATTCGCGCGACGCTACAGAGGTGGTCAGCGGTGCCACGGGGACCTGCGCCTCGTCCTTCGCGCCCAGACCCAAGACCCAGCCGTCGGGAGTGTTGAGGATCACCGGGGGATTCGAGGGCACCGCTCCCCCGGCCGGCGCCGAAGTCGCCGCGGCAGGCTCGATCTCGGGACCGTCATCGGGATCGGCGATCGCCGTCGGCGTCGTGACCACAGACAAAACGAGGCAAGCGGCGACCACCAGCGCGCGACGAACGACCACGGCAACCGGCCTCACGCACGACAACGTACGCACTTGCCATTTCGAGTCGCGAAATTTGCTGGGCGGCCAATCGAAGTTGTTTTGTGTTTGTGACGCTTATGCGATATCGACACCGAAGGTAGAATTAAATGCTGTTAGCCGGCAGTCGAGGCAAACAATGGAAGGGCCACGATGATGAATCGTAGGTGGGCGACTCTAATTGTCGCAGGTTCGGTCGTGGCCGCAGCTTTGACCGGTGGAGCCGGAATGGCGGTCGGGGTAGCGCTCGCGTCTCCGGATCCGGGCCAGGTCGACGACATCCCGACGATCGACGAATGGCAGATCCAGTATCCGACCACCATGACGAACCCATATGAAGATTCGGTCGGTTCGTCAGGCGACTGGGGTGGCGTCGGGATGTGGTGCCAGAATCTCCACGCCAACTGCAGCTGATCAGCCACGCCAATGCCATTATCCCCCGGCGAGGGGAAGTGCCGTCCTGCGCAGCGCGTCGATCGAGTACCGCCCGCCGCCCGTGAAGACCAGCAGCAGGAACGCGAAGCAGAACAGGATCGCCAACCCGCCGCCGTTGCCCGCCGGCGGGTCGGCGACGGGCCAGAGCGCTTGCGGCTGATGGATCCAGAAATAGGCGACCGCCATCTCCCCTGACGCCACGAACGCGACGGCCCGGGTGAACAGGCCGGTCGCGATCAACAAGCCCGCGACGACTTCGATCAAACCGGCGTACCACCCGGGCCAGGACCCGAACTCGACGCGAACGGGCGAAGGGACGGGCCAATCGAACAGGCTCCTCGAGCCGTAGGCGGCGAACAGCAACCCGTAGACGGCCCGAAACACACTCAGCACGGCCGGGGCGTAGCGGCTCAGATCCTTTGTCACGATCCAAAGGTTACGGTCGCGGCCCAGTCGAGCAGGCGCCGCCAAAGCCGATGCCGACCCGACGCCATGTTGTGGCAGTGTGCGCTGTCGCCCAGCACCAGGGTGGTGATGTCCGGGCAGCTGCGATAGAGACCGGCCTCGGCGCGTGGGTCCGGTGAGACGTCGACGACGCCATACCCGAGCAACACGGGGACGTCGATCAGCGCGGCGTCTTCCGCGACGACCCCGGGAATCATGGCGGTGCCGAACACGCGCGGCACCATCGATTTTGCGACGACGCAGTCCGCGGCCACGACGTCGGCGGGGACATCGGCAAGGTGGAACCAACTCTGCAAGTGCTCGCGCGGACCCTCGAAGTAGGGCTGCTCCAAGGCGGACAGGATCTCCCGGGCGAGCTCGGCGCGTCCCTGCGCGGTCGCCGACCGGGCGATGAATACGGGATCGAGGTTCAGTGGTGCCACGTGTTGGTTGGTGCACCCGAGTAGGGCCAATGCGGCGAAGCTGGAGAACAGCGCTTGTTGGGTTATCGCGAGATAGCCGCCGAGGGAATGGGCCATTGCCACGGGGCGTGCGTGGATTCCGGTTACTTCGGGCAACGCGGAGACCGCATGGGCGAGCGCGGCGGCGATGTCGGCGAAGCCGAAATCGCTTGCGGGCTGGGAGCTTTCGCCGGTACCCAGGGGGTCGACGGTGACGACGGCGTAGCCGTTCGCGGTGGCGAAATCGGCGAAGCTGTACCCGTGCTGGCCGGGGATGTGCAGGTCCCAATAGTCGCGACTGTAGGTACCACCAGGCAGACAGACCAATAGTGCCTGCGCCTCCGCGCCGGTGCGCGTGGGATAGTACGTCGCCGCCAGCGACGCTTCCTCGCCGATAACGTCGCCGACATCGAACTTCACTGGCCGCGCGGGAAACGTCATACGCCGCAATCCTTCCACGACATGTCCTGTACACACATACATGTACGTCCGCACGCAAGGAGGCGCCTTGACTTATGTGTTTCTCCTCTGCGCCATCTTCGCAGAGGTGATAGCGACCAGCCTGCTCAAGAGCACGGAAGGCTTCACCCGCCTGTGGCCGACCGTGATATGCCTGAGCGGCTATGCCGTCTCTTTCGCGCTCTTGGCGGTGTCCATTTCACGCGGCATGCAGACCGACGTCGCCTACGCGTTGTGGTCGGCAATCGGCACCGCGCTCATCGTGCTGATCGCCGTGCTGTTTCTCGGCTCAACGGTGTCGGTCGCCAAGGTGGTCGGGGTCGGGTTGATCATCGCCGGCGTGGTCACGCTGAACTTGTCCGGTGCCCATTGAGGCTATGCGCTGGCCACCAGCGGTGCACTCAGCAGATCGAGTAGCGCGGCGGTCACCTCGCGCGGGCGTTCCTCCATGACATAGTGGTCGGCGCCGCGCAGCCGGGTCAGGTTGGCGTTCGGAATGGACGCGGCCAACTCGCGTGCGGAGCTGAACGGGATATAGGGATCGCGGTCACCCCAAATTACCGCGGCCGGGCACCGAATCGTCCCGAGTCCGTCCGCGAGCCACGGGACGGCCGCGACCGGGTAATGAGCGAAGAAATTCCAGAACGTGCGCTTTCCCTCGGGCGAATTCATCCAGCCCAGATACTCGGCTTCCAGCGCGGTGTCGAAACAGCCGAGTCTTCGGTAGCGGGCAAGAGCTAGATGGTGCAGCGTGGCCAACGGAAGGTGTTGCGCGGCGCGAGACAGCGGCGGGCGGGTGGCTATCCAGTGTTGGCCCCGCGAGAAGCGGTAGAACCACGGGCGAAAGATGTTATGTGCGCGGGTGTTCAACAGTGCGAGTCGCAGCACCCGCTCGGGATGGCGGATGGCATAGCCGAGCCCGATGAAGCCACCGTAGTCGTGGGCGCACAGGTTGAACCGTTGCCACCCCAACTCCTCCGCGAACCGTTCGATCCGCTCTACTTCGTTGTCGTAGGTCGGTGCGGTCGCCGGCGGATCGGACCGGCCGAAGCCTGGCCAATCCGGCGCCACGACAAGATGGCTGTCGGACAGCGCCTTGATCTGATGGCGCCAGCAGGACGCGCTCTGCGGATATCCGTGCAGCAGTAGCACCGGCTCTCCCCTGCCAGCGGCCTCGCCGAACACGTTGCATCCGTCGATGTTCCACATGGTCGAAACGTATTCGGATCCATGCTCGCGCTACCCCTCGCATTAAGACACGCGGCGCTCCATTCCCGCCACCGCAGGCTCTTCTACGGCCAACGCCGTTTCGTCGCCGGCCCGTGAGCTGGTGTTTACGCAACAGCCTTCAACTGCGCGCCCGGTGTGCAAGCATCGCTGCCAGACTGACGGTCTGCCGCCCGCGGGCGAACAGGTTGATTGCGGCAACCTCGAGGAAGTAGGACCCACCATGACCGATGTCGAGCAGACGCCCTCCGACGGGCTCGCCCCCGCCAGGGCCGATCTGGTTGAGCACTCCCGCACCGGGATGAGTGCGGCCGCGCTGCAGCGGGCCATCAACGATCACCTGCGCTACTCGATCGGCCGCCCGGCGGCGGCCCGGCGGCCCGAGCACTACTACCGGGCGCTGGCACTGGCCGTGCGCGACCGCATGCAGGACCGCCGCGTGGTCTCGACGCAGACCTCACTCGATCTCGGCCGCAAGGTGACCTGCTACCTGTCGGCCGAGTTCCTGATGGGTCCGCAGCTGGGCAACAACCTGCTGAATCTCGGCATGGAGCGGGCGGCCCGTGAAGCGCTGTCGGCGATGGGTCAGAACCTCGACACGGTCCTGGCCTGCGAAGAGGAGCCGGGCCTTGGCAACGGCGGCCTCGGCCGGCTGGCCGCGTGCTACCTGGATTCGCTGGCCACCCTGGAGCGACCAGCGATCGGCTACGGAATCCGTTATGAGTTCGGCATTTTCGACCAGGAGATCCACGACGGCTGGCAGGTTGAGCAGACCGACAACTGGCTGGACCACGGAAACCCTTGGGAGATAGCAAAACCCGACGTCAACTACCTGGTCAAGTGGGGCGGCTACGCCGCTCACTACACGGACGACGCCGGCCACGACCGCGTCCAGTGGATACCGGGGCGGGTGCTCAAGGGCGTCGCCTATGACACGCCCATCCAGGGTTACGGCGTCAACACCTGCAACGTGCTGACGTTGTGGAGCGCGCGGGCCGTCAAGTCATTCGCCCTGGAGGCCTTCAACACCGGCGACTATTACGGGGCGGTCGAAGACGAGGTCATGTCGGAGACCGTCACCAAAGTGCTCTATCCGAACGACGAGCCGGAGGCCGGTAAACAGCTGCGCCTGCTGCAGCAGTACTTCTTCGTGTCCTGCTCCTTGCAGCACGTGCTGCACATCATGGACGATCTGGCCGACGTTTCCGTCAAGGAGCTCCCCCAGCGTTTTGCCATGCAGCTCAACGACACCCATCCATCGATCGGCGTCGCCGAGCTCATGCGGTTGCTGGTCGACGAACGCCACCTGGACTGGGATGAGGCGTGGGAAATCACGGTGGCGACGTTCGGCTACACCAACCACACCCTGCTGCCCGAGGCACTGGAAACCTGGCCGCTGGAACTGTTCGCCGAGTCACTGCCGCGCCATCTCGAGATCATCTACGAGATCAACCGCCGATTCCTCGACGAGGTGCGCGCCCGATTCCCGGGTGACGAGGACCGAGTCAGCCGGATGTCGCTCATCGGCGAGAACGGCGGCAAGAACGTCCGGATGGCGCACCTGGCCACCGTCGGCAGCCACGCCATCAACGGTGTCGCCGCGTTACACTCCGAGTTGCTGAAAAGCAGTGTGCTCAAAGACTTCTACCAGATGTGGCCGGAGCGGTTCAGCAACAAGACCAACGGTGTGACGCCGCGCCGCTTCCTGGCGCTGGCCAATCCCGGGCTGCGGGAATTGCTGGACCGCACCGTCGGGGACGGGTGGCTGACCGACCTGGGCCGCCTGCGCGGACTCGAGCCATTCGTCGACGACGCCGCCTTCCGCCGGGAATGGCGCGACATCAAGCGCAACAACAAAGCGCGCCTCGCCAAATACATCCACTCGGTGGCAGGCGTCGACCTCAACCCCGACTGGATGTTCGACGTACAGGTCAAACGCATCCACGAGTACAAGCGTCAGCATCTCAACGTCCTGCACATCGTGGCCCTGTATCACCGGCTCAAGCAGGATCCGGGCCTGTCGATTCCGCAGCGCGCCTTCATCTTCGGCGGCAAGGCGGCGCCCGGGTACTTCATGGCCAAGCGGATCATCAAGTTGATCACCGCCGTTGGGAAAACCGTCAACGCCGACCCGGATGTCAGCCGGTTCCTCAAGGTGGCGTTCGTGCCAAACTTCAACGTGCAGAACGCCCACATGATTTACCCGGCAGCCGACCTGTCCGAGCAGATCTCCACCGCTGGTAAGGAAGCGTCCGGGACCGGCAACATGAAGTTCATGATCAACGGCGCCCTGACCGTCGGCACGCTCGACGGCGCGAACGTGGAGATGCGCGACGAGGTGGGCCCGGAGAACTTCTTCCTGTTCGGGCTGACCGAGCAGGAGGTCGAGGCGGTCAAGGCGGGCGGGTACCGCCCGGCCGACTACATCGAAGGCAACGACGAACTGCGCGCGGTGCTCGACCTGATTGCCGGCGGCAAGTTCTCGGGCGGCGACACCGAGGTGTTCCGGCCACTGGTGGACAACCTGCGCCATGAAGACCCCTTCCTGGTGTGCGCCGACTATGCGGCCTACGTGAAGTGCCAGGAGCAGGTGAGCGCCGCGTGGCAGGACAGGGAGTCGTGGACGAGGATGTCCATCCTGAACACCGCCCGCAGCGGCAAGTTCTCATCGGATCGCGCCATCGCCGAGTACTGCGACGACATCTGGAACGTGTGGCCGCTGACCGTCAAGATGTGAGAAAGCGGCTGATAATCGCGGCGTCCGGGCCTAGGATCTCGCCATGCCGATTCTGGGCAATGCAACGGTCGTCGTCGCGCGCGTGACGAGGTCGACATCCAATGCGTTGCGGGTCGCGCTCGCTACCCCCGATGGCACCGAACTGGCGCATGCCCAGCAAAAGGGCGGCGCCGCAGTGCTATTCGGCTTCAAGAACGGGGGCACGGGCGACTACAAGTTGTCCGCGGCCAGCGGTGACGAACTCAAGATCGCGGTGGCCGCAACGACCACCATCACCAGCGGCGGCGTGCCCGTGGGAAAAATCGTCCCAGCCGACGGCGCGGCACGCCTGGAAGACGGTGGCAGCACCGTGCTCGCGGTGGTGCGGCCGCACACCGGGCATAAGGCCGACGGCGCCTGGCATCATCGCTTGTTCTCGCCGTCCGGCGAGGCGCTCGGAGTGCTCACGCTGATGACCGTTCACACCGGTTGGAGCGACATTGGATCCGATGCGATCCAGCTGCTGACCAACCGCAACGTCGCCACCCTGAAGGCACCATCGGCCGGCGCGATGCTGACCCTAGCCGCACCGGTCGAGCCGCACCTGGGCGACGTCCTGGCCGCAGCATGCGTTGACTTCTCGGTGCTCCCCCGCGGGTACATCGATCAAAGCCAGACCTAGCGACGGCCGAGGAGGTCCGCCCAGAACGGCACCAGACAGGGGGCGACAGTGGACGTTTTCAAGGTCCACAGCAAGGATCGACACCGTGACCCCTGGCAGGAGGAAAGTGACCCGACGATTCCGTGGGCTTGTCCTGGCCCCGCTGACCGCGATGCTGGCGGTGCTCCTCGCGCCGGCCGCCTCGGCCGACACCTACACAGATCAGCTGGTGGGCAAGTTCAACGCCCAGACCCACGTGGTGGCCGACCCGGCGGCGAATCCGCCGTTGCGGGACCCGGACCGGCTGAACGACCAGATCCTCACCAGCCGCTGGACGTGGAGTTCCACGCCACCGATCTGGGTGGCGGCGGTGGCGCCCCGTCAGACCGGGGTGACCACCCCGGATGCCATCCACAACGTCGTCCTCGGGCGCAATCCGACGTTCAGCGGGATCATTCTGGTCATCGACTCCAAGGGCTATCACGTGCGCGCCTACAACGTGCCCAAGGCGGTCGCAGACAGCGTCGACCCGTTCATGAGCCAGTCGGCCAGGATCCACCGGAACGACCCGCAGGGCGCGACGAGTGAATTCGTCAACAAATTGACCAGGTTGGACGTGTCTTCTGGGGGGCCGGCGGCCACCACCTCCCCCGTCGTGCACCAGAACCCCGACCGCTGGTCATGGCTGTGGACCATGCTCGTCTTCATTGCCGTCGCATTGAGCGTGGTCGCCTTGGTCTCATTCGCTGTCAGCCGAAATCGCAAGCGCCGCAAGGCTGCACAGGAGCGTGAACAGATCAAACAAGAATTGATCACCGCCGAATCCGGTGTCGGGGACATCGACAACGCGGTGCTCACCAACAGCGAAACGGACGTCAGCGCGGAGTCGACCAAGGCCAACGCCAGCCTCTACGACGCCCGAAAGGCTTACGAGACAGGCGACTACGGCGCGGCGCGGGCACACCTGCGAGTAGTGGAGTCCACGGTGGCCAGGGCCAACCAGAAGCTCGGACGCCCCGCGCCCAATGTTGCCGCTGTCGGCTCGGTGCCCGAGGACGAGCGCAAACAGGCCTCGGTGCGGGCGAAGAATCCCGACACCGGTGAGTACGTGACGATCAACAACAACAACTACAGCACCACCCCGCAGCCCGGCTATCCGCACTACTACGGCGGCGGCTACTACAACGGAATGTTTTTCTACCCCGGCTATTACCCATACGCGTTCTGGGGGGCGGGTTGGGGTTGGGCGCTCACCGACGTCCTGCTGATGGATGCGCTGCTGGACGACCATTGGGGTGGCAGCTACGACCGCGGCTTCGAGGCCGGCCGTGACTCGGCGTATGCGGACGCAAACTACGACGGCGGCCAAAGCGCCGGCTACGACAGCCAGCAAGGCGACGTCGGGTTCGGCGGCGGCTATGACTCCGGCGGCGACACCAGCTTCGCGGGTAACGACGGCTCGTATTCCGGCGGTGGCGACGTGGACTTCGGCGGCGGTTGGGACTCCGGCGGTTGGGACTCCGGCGGCGGATCCGACTTCGGCGGCTCCGATTTCGGCGGTGGGTCGGACTCCAGCGGCGGCGACTTCGGGTTCTGATGCCCCAGAAGTAAGGTTTCCCGATGAGTACCGACAAGATCAACCGCGGCATCCTGCCCGCCGTGGTGACGATCGGAAGCGGTGACTCAGAAGGAGTTCGATGGTGACTGAGAGTTTGTTCGGTCTGCTGACCGTAGTCGCGTTAGGGCTGGCGTTGACGCTGGCCGGCATCGCCACCGTATTCGTACGGCGGATGGAGAGGCGACCAACCACCCCGGTGAGCGAGCAAATCGGGAGCGCCAAAGAGGTCGTGCGAAAACTGCGCAAGCGCGAACCGATGTCGTCGGAAGAACTGGATTACGCGAAGCAAATCGTCGCCGACCGCAGCTCGTTCATGGCGCTTTGCATCCCGGGCGCGTTGTTCATGCTGGGCTGCTTCTACGTATTCGGCAGCCTTTACCACCTGCACGGAGCGACGCCGTCCGAGCGCACATTTCTCGGGGTGATCCCGATGCTGACCTCCACGAACCTGGCCCTTCGCCTGCTCAGTAGCGCACGGTTGAGAAGGCACCTGCGCAGCGCGCCCATCGCATCGTAGGGAGTCCGCGTGACGAGGTCCGGCAGGCCGAGATCGCGCCTGCGGCCCGGTTGCAGTAGTCTCTTTACCGTGACATATCAATCAGGTTGATATGTCACCTGGTCTTGCCGCACGCGTACGGCGGTCGGGGATGGCACGAACACAAGGTCAGGAGGGGTCGGGGAGATGAACGAGTGAGTCCTCGTTCAGTCGGCAGGACTGTCTTGGAGCGAGCCTGGATGCCGTTGGTCACCGTGGTCGCGGTCGGTGTCGGTCTGCTCTGCATGTACAAGGTGCACCAGTTCTCGGAACCTGAGCCGGTCATCACCGTCAACGGCCCGCAGGCGCCCGAGCAGTTCAACGTCAAACGGATCACCTATGAGGTGTTCGGCTCCGCCGCTCAGGGCGGAAAACTCGTCTACATCGACATCGACGGCCATCCGCATCAGGTCGAAATCACAACTCTGCCGTGGTCCCACACGGAGACCACCACGCTCTCGGTAGCGTCCGGCAGCATCTCGGTGCATGTCCACGGCGGTCAGGTGGGTTGCCGAATGCTGGTGGACGGCGTGATCCGCGACGAACAGACGGACGACCATCAGGACGCCGACGTCGAGTGCAGGGTCAAGTCGGCATGAGCGAGCATCGTTTTGACGAGCCCCGGGTCAAGCGCCCGTTCATCCCCAGGATGGTCCGGGCTTTCGCGATACCGATCATCTTGTTCTGGGGCCTGCTCGCGGTCAGCACGAACACCTTTATGCCCCAAGTGGAACGGGTCGCTGAAGAGCTCGCCGGACCGATGGTCCCGCACTACGCGCCCTCACAACGGGCGCTGCTGCACATCGGAGAAAAGTTTCACGAATCCAACTCGACCAACCTGACCATGGTGGTGTTCGAGGCGAATCGACCACTGGGAGACCAAGACCACCGGTACTACGACGATCTGATGCGCCGCCTCCAGAACGACACCCGGCACGTGCAATACGTGATGGATCTGTGGGGCAAGCCTTTCACCGCGGCGGGGGCGCAGAGCGTGGACGGCAAATGCACGTATGTGCTGCTGCGCCTCGCCGGCGACATCGGCCAGATTCAAGCCAACCAATCCGTGGACGCCGTCCGCGACATCATCAAAAAGGACCCGCCGCCGCCCGGCCTCAAGGTCTACGTCAGCGGCGCGGCTCCGCTGGCCTCCGACACGCTTTCAATCGCCAATGCCAGCCTGAACAACGTCACGATCGTCACGATCTGCCTCATCGTGGTGATGCTGCTGCTGGTGTATCGCGCTCCTTCAACCCTGTTGGTGCCTTTGCTCGGGGTGCTCATCGAGATGCTCGTCGCCAAGGGTGTCGTGTCAACGCTCGGTCACCTCGGGTACATCGAACTCTCGTCGTTCGCGGTGAACATCGTCATCGCGCTGACCCTGGGAGCGGGAACCGATTACGGCATCTTCCTGATGGGTCGATATCACGAGGCGCGACAGGCGGGCGAAAGCCGGGAGGACAGTTTCTACATCGCGTACAAGGGTGTCGCGCCGATCATCATCGGCTCGGGCCTGACGATCGCCGGTGCGTGTTATTGCTTGACGTTCGCGCGCCTCAACTACTTCCACACCATGGGGCCGGCCGTCGCGATCACCATGCTGTTCACCATCGCGGCGGCGATGACGCTGGGCCCGGCGGCGCTGACCGTCGGCAGTCTGTTCGGGATGTTCGATCCGAGAACCGAGGCCAAAGGGCGTCTCTATCGCCGCATCGGGGCGAGCGTGGTGCGCTGGCCGGTGCCGATCCTGGCGGCCAGTTCTGCCGTCGTCATGATCGGGGCGATCTTCGTACCGACGTACCGGCAGAACTACGACGATCGCCAGTACCAGCCGGCCAGTGCGCCCGCCAATCTCGGTTTCCAGGCGGCGGATCGGCACTTTCCCAAGAGCAAGCTGTTCTCCGAGATGCTGATGGTCGAAACCGATCACGACATGCGCAACTCGGCCGACTTCATCTCGCTGGACCGCGTCGCGAAGGCTCTGATTCGCCTGCACGGTGTGGCGATGGTGCAAGGCATGACGCGGCCCTTGGGCCGGGCGCTCGAGCACGCCAGCATTCCGTACCTATTCACCACGCAGGGCAGCGGCAACGGTCAACAACTCCCGTTCAACAGGGAGCAGAACGCGAACACCGACGCGCAGGCCGAGATCCAGGCGCACTCCGTCGCGGTCTTGCGCAAAGAGGTCGGCTTCTTCCAAAAGGTTTCCGACGAACTGCATCAGACGGTACTCACCGTCGAGGACCTGCAAAGGGTCAGCGACGACATCAGGGACGAGGTCTCGAACGTCGACGATTTCTTCCGTCCGATCAAGAGCTACTTCTATTGGGAGAGGCACTGTTTCGACATCCCGATCTGCTGGACGTTTCGGTCGCTGTTCGAGACCATCGATCAGATCGACAAGTTGGCCGACGACATTGCGGACGCGAAGGTGTCTCTGCAGGAGGTGGACAAAACCTTCCCGCAGATCATCGCCCAACTGAAAGCCACCGCCGACGATACCGAGGCACTGCAGTCGAAGTTGGTCAACAGTTACGGATCGGCCGATCTGCAATCCGTGCAAACGGAGCAGACTTTCGATGATCTGATCAACGTCGGGAACGACTTCGACAAGTCCCGCAGCGACGACTTCTTCTACATCCCGCACGAGGGCTTCGACAACGAGGACGTCAAGACGGGCATGAAGTTGATGATGTCGCCGGACGGCAAGGCGGCCCGGTTCATCGTCACCCACGAGGGCGACGCGATGGGCCCCGAGGGCGTGGAACACGTCGAACAGTTCCCCGACGCGATAAAGACGATCCTGAAAGAGACCTCGTTGGCCGGCGCGCGGATCTACATCGGCGGTTCGGGCTCCAACGACAAGGACATCAAGCAATACGCGATGTCCGATCTCATGATCGCCGCGATCGCCGCCTTCGTGCTGATCTTCTTGATCATGATGTTCATCACGCGAAGTCTGGTGGCGGCCTTGGTGATTCCCGGCACCGTGGCCTTCTCCTACGCCGGCGCGTTCGGCCTGTCCATACTTGTCTGGCAGCACCTGATCGGCCTGCACCTGCACTGGCTCGTGCTACCGCTGACGTTCATCATCCTGGTGGCGGTCGGGTCGGACTACAACCTGCTGCTGATCAACAGGGTCAAAGAGGAGCTGCATGGCGGAATCCACACCGGTCTGATCCGCGCGCTGGGCAGCACGGGCGGCGTGGTGACATCCGCGGGTCTGGTCTTCGCCTTCACCATGCTGGCCATGCTCACCAGTGATCTCAGGACGATCGGCCAGGTGGGTTCGACCGTGTGCATCGGCCTGCTGCTCGACACGCTGATCGTGCGTTCGTTCGTCGTACCGTGCATCCTGCGAATTCTCGGGCCGTGGTTCTGGTGGCCCACCCTGGTCCGCAGCCGCCCGGCGGTCGCGCGCTAGCCGGCGCCCTTGCCGTTGTCGACGCGATAGACGGCGCCGTGCACGGCGGCCGCGGCATCGCTGGCCAGGAAGGCGATCACGTTCGCCACATCGAGGGGCTGCATCATGCCGCGCGGTGAGGCGGTACGCATGATCAGGTCGTAGTTGGGATTGTCCGGCGCACTGAAATGTTCGATCTGCGGCGTGAGCATGCCGCCCGGGCAGATCGCGTTGACGCGCAAGCGGCCCGCGGTGTACTCCACCGCCAGAGCGCGGGTGAGTCCGATCAGGCCATGCTTGGCGGCGCAGTAGCCGGCCGAGTACGCCTGGCCCTCAACACCGGCGATGGAGCCCACGTTGACGATGTTGCCGCCCCGCTCCAGCAGGTGCGGCAGCGCGGCCCGGCACAGGTAGAACGGCCCGTTCAGATTCACCGCGAGGTCGTGCGTCCAGTCCTCATCGGTCGTCGACTCCGTCCGGCGCATCTGGTGGTGGCCGGCCACGTTGACCAGGACGTCGAGCCCGCCCAACTCGCGCACGCACTGCTCGACCGCGTCACGACACGCCTGCGCCGAAGCGACGTCCACCGATGCGTACGAACCGTTTTGCACGTCGGCGAATACCTCGGCCAGGCGTGCGGTATCGCGGCCGATGCCGAAAACCGTTGCGCCCTGGCGGGAAAAGAGCCGGGCCGTCTCGGCGCCGAGGCCTGACGACGCTCCGGTCACCAGGGCGACCTTGCCCTCTAGCGTTGCCATATCAGTCGCTCAATACCGCATCCGCGCAACGCCACCCCGCAGCAGCCCGAGGGGAGCACCGAATCTGGGCCCCCACAAGGTCATCGCACGGCGCGCGGTCAACAACACGACCAGACTGATCGCGAGCCGCCCCAACGCCACCCGGCTCGTTCGCCCCTTCCAGCTTCGCGGCCTCGCCCCAGCGCGCCGGCCGAGGCAGTAGCCGACACACATCGCCACCGTCAACGCGGCGACTGCCGTGAGCACCGTCATGATGATGAGCGTTGTGCGTCACCGTCGCGGCGCGATCACGCGCGGGATACACCTTGGCCAACATGAGGCCGGGGCCTGCCGCGGCTAACCGGTCTCGCTGACGACGTAGACGGCGACATAGCCGATGGGGATGCCGGTCCAGGTCGCAATGCATTCGCGCGCCGCCAACTCCACCGCACCCCGGCGGCTGGTCCGCGTGATCCTGCTGATCTCGGGGATCCGGATCATCCACCCGTCAGCGTCGCGCGTGATTTCGATATCGAAGCACTGGCCGACCATGGGGCACTTCACGCGGGGAGCGGCCCGGTGTGCACGGGCGCTGCGCAGTGATTGTCGGCGCAACAGGGTTGGCTGAATGGGCATGGCTGCTTTCGGAGAGTCGCAATCGAACCGCGGGAAAGATTAATGCGCATCGTGGCGAAAACCTAATCGGCCAGTCAGACTGGCACGCAACTGATGCGCACTCTCCACCAGGTCGTCGCCGGGACTTAACGTTTGCGCTTATGCGACCGGTCCAGCCGCCCGGACTCGCGGCGAGCGCCGTGTCCGCGTTGATCATCGGCAGTCTTGCCGTCTCGTCGGCGCATGCGGACGGAGGCTACGGGCCCGGTTCCTACGCGGTGCCCGCCCAGCTCCCCTACGGCACCTACGTCGCCCATGCCGAACCGGGCGACTATTCGGCCGCGTGCATCTTCACAACGTGGACGGGCGACGGGGAATTGATCGCTTCCGACAGCGGGACCCAGAAAAGCCCGGTGGTCGCGCGAATTCAGGCTCCCGAGGTGGCGAAGTTCATCACGCACGGATGCACACCGTGGACGAAGGTCGGATGAGATCAGCGCCGGCGTTTGCGCGAGGTGGCCGAACGCCCTGGTCGAGCACGCATGTGATCGCGGGCGCGACCCATGATGTCGGCCAGCGCGCGCACGTCCTCGCCCGAAAGGGCATCGAACAGCAAGTCGCGGACCACGCCGATGTGGCCGGGCAGGACTTTGGCGAGGCGCGCGTGGCCGGCCGGCGTGATGCGGACGACCGTGGCGCGCTGGTCAGCGTCGCTGGTTTCGCGGGCGATGAGGCCCGCCTGCTCCAACAGGCCCGCCTGATGGGTCAGACCGCTGCGGCTGTAGACCACACCGTCGGCCAGCTCGGTCATGGTGAGGTGGCGCTGGGCGTCGGCAAGCTTCGCCAGGATCTCGAACTGCACATAGCTGAGATCGCCCTCGGCCCGTAACTGTCGTTGCACGGCGTACTGGAGCAGGCTTACTCCCTCCATCAGGGCGAAGTACGCGCGCATCTGCGGGGGCTTTAGCGACTCCGTCATGACGCGATCATAATGCTTCGACATTGAAGCAATGTGGTGGTCATCACGCCGCCCTCCGGGATCGCTTCGACTTCGAAGCAAGTTGTACGGACTGCAACCGCTTCGATCTCGAAGCACCTACGAACGGAGAAGATCATGAAGGCTGTGCAGTATCACCGTTACGGCGGCAGCGACGTGCTGCGGTATGAGGAGGTTCGGCGGCCGGCGCCCGGCCCGGGCCAGGTCCTGGTGAAGGTGGCGGCCACCTCCTTCAACCCGGTCGATGCCGGCATCCGCGGCGGCTACCTGTCCGAGGTGTACGCCATCTCCTTCCCCCACACCCCGGGCGTCGACGTGGCGGGAATCGTCGCTGGTCTCGGCGAGGGGGTGACCGGCTGGAAAGTTGGCGACGCCGTCGTCGGGATGCTTCCGCTGGACGCCCCGGGCGCTGCCGCCGAGTACGCGCTCGCACCGGCCGGGGTGCTGACCGCCGCGCCGAAGTCGGTGCCGCTGGCCGATGCCGCCGCACTGCCGACCGTCGGTTTGACGGCTTTGCAGGCGCTGTTCGAGGTCGCCGAGTTGAGGGCCGGTCAGTCCGTTCTGATCAACGGAGCGGGTGGAGCGGTCGGCGGCTACGCGGTTCAACTGGCCCAGCAGGCCGGAGGCGTTGTCACCGCGACCGCCTCGGCCCGCAGCGAGAACCGCCTGCGGCGCTACGGGGCCGACCGGATCATCGACTACATCGACTACACGTCCACGCCGCTCGCCGTCGCCGGGCAGCCGTTCGACGTGGTGCTGAATCTGGTCAGTACCTCACCGGAGCAGACCGGGGCCCTCGTCGGTCTGGTCGCCGACGGTGGGTTCTATATCGGCACCATGACATCGGGAGCCGAGGACCCGGCACGGGGGGTGCGGGTGCAGCGCGTCTTCGTCCGCAGCGACGCCGCGCAGCTGGGCGAACTCGTCAACCGGGTCGATGCCGGGCAACTGGCGATCGACGTCGCCGGCCGCCGCCCGCTGACCGACGTCGCCGCCGTGCACGATGACTCCGACGCCAATCGCCTGCCGGGAAAGACCATTCTCGTTCCTGCGAGTGAGTGACGTTCGGCCAGAACCGGATACGCAGTAGCGGATGCCCGCATTCGCTAATCCGGTCGGCTCGGCGGAAATTCGGCTCGCTTCTCGATGGCTTCGCGATAGGCATATACCCGGCCCGGGATAGTCCCGAGCACAGCGATGGTGCGACCGCCCCGCCCGTACGCGGCGACGAACTCCCAGGTGCCCGGATCGCCTTCGACGACCTCGACCGCATCGTAATCGGTTGGCACGCCGAGCATTTGCAGCTTGACGTCGTACTGATCGGACCAGAAGTACGGCACCTCGTCATAGGACTCCGCGCCGTCCGGCCCCGTCAGCAGGGTCCTGGCCGCAGCCGCGCCTTGACGGCCCGCGTCGTCCCAGTGCTCGGTGCGCAGATGCCGTTCGTACAGCGGGTGCCACCACCGCGCGACATCGCCGGCGGCAACAACGGCGTCCCCGCCCTCGGCCGCGCCCGTCGCGTCGCAAATCACGCCGTCGTCGACACGCAATCCGGAGCCGTCCAGCCAGTCGGTGGCCGGGATGACCCCGAGCCCAACGATGACGAGGTCGGCCGGAACCCGTGAGCCGTCGGTGAGCCGGACGCCCTCCACCCGGCCGTTACCCTCGAATCCCTCGACGCCCACGCCCACTCGCAGCTCCACGCCATGTTGACGATGGAGGTCGGCCCAGCGCGACCCCAGTTCCTCACCCAGCGCGGAAAGCAATAAGCTGCCGGCCTTCTCGACCAGCACCACGTCCAAACCCATTGACCGGCAACTCGCGGCGACCTCGGCGCCGATGAACCCGCCGCCGACGACCACCACCCGCGGTCGCGAACTTAGTCGGTCCCGGATGGTCAGGCAGTCCTCGACCGTGCGCAGCATCAGCACCCCGTCCGCGACCGGGCCACCGGGCCATTCGCGTGGGACCGCGCCGCTGGCGATCACCAGCCCGTCGAACGGCAAGGCGAATTCCTGGCCTTCGTCGCGCATATGAACGGTGCGTGAGGACAGGTCCAACCTGAGGGCCGATGCGCCGCGCACGACGCGCGCTTCCATGTCGAATTGCGGCGCCAGGTCGACGCCGGCCCGGTGCACCTTGCCGGTGAGGAACTTCTTCGACAGCGGCGGGCGATGGTAAGGGGCGTGCCGCTCGGCGCCGACGATGGTCAGGGCGCCGTCAAAGCCCTCCTGCCGCAGCGTTTCCGCCGCGCGCGTGCCCGCCACGCCGGCACCGACGACGACGATCTCTTTCAGGTCTCTCCCCCTCGGCATCGCTCAATCCTTCACCGTGATCGCCTGCGTGGGACAGGACACCGCGGCGCCGATCAACTGCTGGCGCAGTTCCTCGGGCGCATCCTCCTGCAGTACGTGGAGACCGTCCTCGCGCACGTCGAACACCTCGTGGCAGATGCTCATGCACACGCCGTTGCCATCGCAGGTGTCAAGATCTACCGAAACCTTCATCGCGCCTTCGCCTTTCGTGCTCCGTTGCCGGAAGTCTCGATCCCTCGGGTTTGATCCGGTGACTTCCCCTGGGCTCGCGCCCGCTCCCGGGCGGCCTTCGCCACCGGCGAATAGTCCAGGTAGTCGATCGCCATCTGCGTGTCCGCCTCGTCGTTGGGATGATGGCTGGGCCGCATGTACCGGACGGGCGTCGTCACCAGCAGCTTCCACGGACCGGGCAACCGGTATTCGCGGGCGGCCCACAGCCAGTCGCGCCAGCGCCACGTCTGATCGATGGTCGGGTCTTGCGCCATCAGGTAACGAGCCCCCGCGACCCACCAAGCGATGAACAGCGGCGAGACGAACAGCATCGAGAACGCTCTGATCAGGTAGCTCCCAGAGACGTGCTGGTAGACGTCGTACACCAGCGAACGGTGCTCGACCTCCTCCGCGCCGTGCCAGCGCAGCAGGTCAAGCATCATGGGGTCGGCCTTCGCGTAGTCCAGACCCCGGTTCGTCAGCACCCACTGGCCCAACATCGCGGTGTAATGTTCCAACGCGGCCACATCGGCCAGCCGCCGGTACAGCCACCACCGCTTCATGGCAGGCGGAAACCACTTGGGCGCGTCGCCCAGCGTCATCGACAACAGCCTGCCGAGCCGATCGGTATACGGCTTGGTCTCGATGCCCTGCTCGGCCAGGTGGTCCAGCACCACCTGATGCGCCCACGCATGCCAGGACTCCTGCTGGATGAACGGCTTGATGGCCGCCTCCAACTCCGGGTCATCGACCAGCGACGACGCCTCGAGCACGGCCTTGATGAAGTGCCGCTCGCCCTCCGGCAGCAGCAGATGCAGGACGTTGATCATGTGCGTCGAGAACGGATCGTCGGGCACCCAGTGCAGCGGCGTCTCCGACCAATCGAACCGGACCATCCGGCGATACATGGGGTGTCCCTCGTGGTGAAGTTGGACCTCGGGCATCAGAAGCTCCCTCCCGCCGACAGGCTGTGCGGGCATAGATTCTCGCGAACAAGCGTTCACTCGGCCGCGTACCCACACGGGTGGCGGGTTATGCGTACCAGGGGTACCGGGATGCTGAGAGTTCCCTGCCGGACAGAATCGTCGCCGACGCTTCCAGCCATTGACTCAGGTCGGTGAATGACACGGCGCGATTCGATATCGACTACAGCACGATACTTCTGTTAACAAAAGTCACAAACTTAACATCACGCGATGCAGGACTTGTCGGTGAGCGCGCACCTGCCCCGGTCGCGCCCTCTCCCCCGACGCGACGTATTGCGCTACGCCATCGCTATGTCTGCACTGCCGGCGTTGTATGCGGCATCGGCCAGTGTCGCCATCCCTGCGGCGGATGCCGTTCCTACGACGGCTGCCACCACTCCCAAACTGATCGACTTCGCCATGCGCCAAATTCCAGCGGAGCAGATTCGGGCTGCTGGCTACGCCGGGGTCATCAACTACGTGTCGCTATCGCGTCCCGGCTCGTCCATGGGCGCCAAGCCGATCACCCGGCCTTACGCCGAGCAGCTGACCGCTGCTGGGCTGATGATCGTCAGCAATTACCAATACGGTAAGCCGGGCGGGACGGCACCATCGGACTTCAGGCGCGGGTTCGAGGGCGGTGTTGCCGATGCGCGCACCGCCTGGGGCCTGCACACCGCGGCGGGTGGCGGTCAGAGCGCCCCGATCTTCTTCAGCGTCGACGAGGACATAGACCACGACACTTGGAACAACTTGGCGGTCAAGTGGTTTCGCGGAATCAATTCGGTGCTGGGAGTGCAGCGCACCGGTGTCTACGGCGGTCTCGATGTGTGCCGATGGGCCGCCGCCGACGGCGTTATCGGCAATTCGCGCACCCCCGGCCACCGGTGGGCCTGGCAGACCAAGGCCTGGTCCCACGGCCAGGTCGACCCTGCCGCGGTTCTCTACCAACGCGTGGTGAGTACGGCAGCGAATCCCGGCCCAAGAGTCGGAGGGCTCGAAGTCGACGTCAACGACGTCCTCGCCGGCGATTGCGGCCAGTGGAACCTACATCCTTAAGCCCACGTTTCGTCGCACTGCCGAATTTCGGTGGAGCTAAGGGGACTCGAACCCCTGACCCCCACACTGCCAGTGTGGTGCGCTACCAGCTGCGCCATAGCCCCAAGTCGTGCCAATCGAAGCTACACCAACCGCCACCCCGGTTCAAAGTTGCTGTTCAGGCCGCCTCGCCGTCCGCCTGGGGCTCCGCCAGGCCGTGCTCGGGATGAATCAGCGTCCGCGTCTCCGGCGCCAGGATCCAACCGAAGGCGGCGATCACCAGCACAATCCCGCTGATGCCGAAGCCCCAACCGAAGCTCAATTCCTCGGCGGCCCAACCGACCGTCACGGAGCCGACGATGGCACCTAGATCGGACAGCATCTGCACCGCCGCCACCGGCATTCCAGCGCGCGCCTCGCTGCCGAGAATGTCCGCCACCGCGGCCTGCATCGGCGACATGAAAATGCCTGTGGTCGCACCGGATACCGCCGCAGCGATCATGAACGCCGGCAACGACGACACGACTCCCAGCGCGGCGGTCGCCACACCGGACGCCGCCAGGCCGATGATCAACAACGTGCGCCGTCCCATCCGGTCGGACAGGTACCCGCTGGGAACGACGGCCACAGCGTTGCCGGCCGCAAAGGCCGCCAGCGCCACCCCGATCATTCCGACGCTTTCGCCCATGACGTCGGAGAGAAACAGCGGCACCAGCGCGACGCGCAGCCCAAACGCCGCCCAGCCGGTCGCGAAATTGGCCAACAGCGCTGCCCAATAGGCGCGGAATCGCAGCGCCTGGCGCATCGTCACCGTGGACCGTGTCGGCGGACGGGGCGCGGCGAGCTCCGAATGCCGCAGGCCATAAAACAACACAGCCCCAACCCCCAGCATCGCGACGCCGTACACGATGAATGGCGCGGTCAACCCCCACCCCGCGGTCAGGCCGCCGACGGCCGGGCCGCCGACCGCGCCAACCATGAACGACGTGGTGAACAACCCGGCGATCCGTCCGCGCGCATCGGGCGGGCTGATGTGGATCATCAGCCCCAACGCCGAGACGTAAAACATCGTCGAGCCGATGCCGCTGATGGCCCGGAAAGCCAGTAGTTGCCAATAGGCCTGCGAATACGCACACGCGATGGTGGACAACGCCACGATCAGCAAACCACCGATGTAAATCCGGCGCTCGCCCAACCGCTGCACCAGCACCCCGCTCACCGGGGCAAAACACAACCGGCTCAAGGAAAAGACGGTGACCAAGAAAGTCACCGCCTTGATGCTGACGCCAAAGGTATGGGCGAAAGCGGGCATCGCCGGCGAGATGACGCCATAGCCCAGCGCGACCATGACATTCGCCCAGCTCAGAATCCAGACTTCGCGCGGCAGCCGCGGGGGACGGGAACCACGTTCTCCCGAACGGGTAAGCCTGAGCGAAATCGTCACCCAATGACTTTATTAACCACCTCGCGCGCGGCTTCCTGCACCTCCGCCAAATGCTCGGGACCGTTGAAGGATTCCGCGTAAATCTTGTAGACATCCTCGGTGCCCGACGGCCGCGCGGCAAACCATGCGTTGGCGGTCGTCACCTTCAATCCGCCCAGCGCGGCACCGTTGCCGGGCGCGGCGGTGAGTTTCGCGGTGATCGGCTCGCCGGCCACCTCGGTCGCGGTCACCTGCTCGGGCGAGAGCTTGGCCAGCCGGGCTTTTTGGTCACGATCGGCGGGCGCGTCGACCCGCGCGTAGAAGGGTGTGCCGTATTCGGCGGTCAGTTCCCGGTAGCGCTGCGACGGCGTGGACCCCGTGACGGCCAGGATCTCGGAGGCCAGCAGCGCGAGGATGATGCCGTCCTTGTCGGTGGTCCAGACCGAGCCGTCGCGCCGCAGGAACGACGCCCCCGCCGACTCCTCGCCACCGAAGCCGATGGTGCCGCCGATCAGGCCGTCGACGAACCACTTGAACCCGACCGGCACCTCGACGAGCTTGCGGCCGATGCCGGCGACAACCCGGTCGATGATCGACGAACTGACCGCGGTCTTGCCGACGGCGATGCCCTCCGGCCACGACGGTCGGTGCGTGTAGAGGTAATCGATGGCCACCGCCAGGTAGTGGTTGGGGTTGAGCAGCCCTTCGTCGGGCGTGACGATGCCGTGGCGGTCGGAGTCCGCGTCGTTGCCGGTGGCGATCTGATAGCGGTCGCGATTGGCGATGAGGCCGGCCATCGCGTCCGGCGAGCTGCAGTCCATCCGGATCTTGCCGTCGTGATCGAGCGTCATGAACCGCCAGGTCGCATCGACCAGCGGGTTGACCACGGTCAGGTCCAGACGGTGCCGCTGCGCGATCTCACCCCAGTAGTCGACGCTCGCCCCGCCGAGCGGGTCCGCCCCGATCCGCACCCCGGCCGCGCGGATGGCGTCGATGTCGATCACGCCTGCCAGGTCGTCGACGTAGTTGCCGAGGTAGTCGTGGCGCTGGACGGTCCGCAGCGCCCGGGCCAGCGGCACCCGCTTCACCCCGGCACCATCACGCAGAATCTCGTTGGCGCGCTTGGCGATTGCGTTGGTCGCGTCGGTGTCGGCCGGGCCGCCGTTGGGCGGGTTGTACTTGAAGCCGCCGTCGGGTGGTGGGTTGTGCGACGGCGTCACGACGATCCCGTCGGCCAGCGCCTCGGTGCGGCCGCGGTTGTAGCTGAGGATCGCGTGGCTGACGGCCGGCGTCGGGGTGTAGCGGTCGCGGGAGTCGACCATCGTGACCACATCGTTGGCCGCGAGGACCTCCAGCGCCGACACCCAGGCCGGCTCGGAAAGGCCGTGTGTGTCACGGCCGATGAACAACGGTCCGGTGGCGCCGTGGGCGGCGCGGTATTCGACGATGGCCTGGGTGATGGCCAGGATGTGGGCCTCGTTGAACGCCCCGTTGAGCGCGGACCCGCGGTGGCCCGACGTGCCGAACACCACCTGCTGGGCGACGTCGTCGGGATCGGGCTGGATCGAGTAGTAGGCCGTCACCAGGTGGGGCAGGTCGACGAGGTCTTGGGGCTGGGCCGGCTGACCGGCGCGGGGGTGGGCCATGGTTCTCAATTCTGCCCGTGGCGCAGCTCGCTGACTTGTCAGGTACTTTTCTGACGTCCCGGATTCACCCACCCGTAAGTCCTGGAGAGGGGAAGGGATTACGCGTGGCACACGACTATCGCGAGTTGGCCGCGGTTTTTGCCGGCGGGGCGCTGGGCTCCCTCGCCCGTGCCGGCCTGGGCACGCTCGCCGCCGGTGACCCAGCGAAATGGCCGTGGCCGACGTTGACGGTGAACATCGTCGGCGCATTCCTCTTGGGCTACTTCACCACCCGGCTGCTAGAGCGGTTGCCGTTGTCGAGTTACCGGCGTCCCCTGCTCGGCACCGGGTTGTGCGGTGGACTCACCACGTTCTCCACGATGCAAGTCGAGACGCTGAGGATGGTCGAGCACGGGCATTGGACCCTGGCCGCGTGCTACACCGTGACCAGCATCGTGCTGGGCTTGCTGGCAGTGCACTTGGCCACCAAATTGGTGCGCAGGGTACGGATCCGCGCATGACGGCCGGCGCGCTCACGACGGCTGCGGTATGGACTGGCGTCGCGCTGATCGGCGGCGTCGGGTCGGTGCTGCGGTTCGTGGTCGACCGCGCGGTGGCCCGCAGGGCCGCCCAATCCTTCCCGTTCGGCACGCTCGTCGTGAACGTCAGCGGCGCGGCGCTGCTGGGATTTCTCGGCGGCCTGGTGCTGAACAAGGAGGCGGCCCTGTTGGCCGGCACCGCCTTCGTCGGCGCCTACACCACGTTTTCCACCTGGATGTTGGAAACTCAGCGGCTCGGCGAGGAGCGACAGGTGCGCGCGGCGGTCGCCAACATCGTCATCAGCGTCGTGCTGGGTGAGGCGGCGGCGCTCCTCGCGCAGTCCATTGCCGAGCGGCTCTGAGTCAACTGCGCGGAACGTCGTCGGGCGTCCGGGGCAACATGTAGAGCGCCATCCGCCGATTCGACATGTCGTGCTCGCCGAGGAAGACACAGCCGCCCCGCTCGCAGAACGTGCGCGCCAAGACGTTGCGGTGGTCGGGGTCGAACATGATGCGCCGACATCGCGGATCGAGGCCCAAGATGCTGCCCACCAGGTAAGGCAGCAGGTAACTGACGTGTCCCCGCTTGATGTAATCCAGGTCGGCTACCGCGACATGCAGACCCAGATCGTGGGGATCGTAGTCATATCGGTTCGCAATGGAATCCTTTGCCGCCCGGTACAACTCGATGTAGGCGCGGGGTATGGCATCGAGCGTGGCAATGAACGGGCGGGAGAAGCCGCCTTCGAGTTGCGCGGCCAGATAACGACGCCAGCGCGCCAAAGGCCAGGCGGACTCCCACGCTTCCACCAGATGCGGCCGGCTCATCCACTCGGTGATCATCTCGGCGTCGGCCTCCGGGTCGGCAAGACGCAACCCATACGGCTCGGGCAATGCGGGTATCGGCGGCGGCGGCACGGCGCGCACCTCGTCGGGGATGTCGGTCAACTCCCGCGGCAGTATCGGATCGGCCTCGCTCATGCCGGTGTCGCCATCGTCCACTGCTCAGCCAGCGCCGAGACCCATTCGGCGGCCGCGTCGGGCCGGTCCGGCGGCGCCGCGACAAGAACCAATTCGTCAACGCCCAACTCGGCGAGGGCGCCGACATCCGCAACGCCCGGATCGCGCAGCGCCACCGACAGCCAAAGCTGCCCATGATCACGCCCCGCCTCGGCACACAGTTGCTCCAGCTTGGCGATGCGTTCCCGGACGGCCTCAACGCCGTCGATGTTGAACCCATACCAGCCGTCTCCCCACGTCGCCACCCGGCGCAGGGCCGAATCGCTATTGCCCCCAATCACGATCGGGATCCGACGATCGCGCACCGGCTTAGGGTTGACGCGAATGCCATCGAAGCAGACGAAATCACCTTCGAACGAAGCGACGTCGTCACGCCATAACGCTCGCATCGCCGCAACGTATTCGGCGGTCCGCGCGCCGCGATGGGCGAAAGGGACTGACAACGCGGCGAATTCCTCCTTCGACCACCCGACACCGATGCCCAATGTCAGCCGGCCACCGCTGAGCCGATCCAGGCTGGCGGCCTGCTTGGCCACCACGACCGGATTGTGTTCGGGCAGCAGGAGCACGCCCGTCGCCAGCGCGATCCGGGACGAGGCGGCGGCGGCGAAGCTCAGCGTGATCATTGGATCAAGCCAATCCGCTTGTGCGGGAACAGCGATGACGCCGTCATCCGAATAGGGATAACGAGAGGCGGGCCGGTCGACCATGACGACGTGTTCGCCGACCCACAGCGTGGCGAAGCCGCAGTCGTCCGCCGCTGACGCGACGGCATCGATCACCGCGCGGTCGGCGCCGGCACCGATCCCCAGGGCGTGCAATCCCAGCTGCATCGCCCGATCGTCTCACGCGTTCAGCGGCTTTTCAGCAGCTCAGCGAGAACGGCCGCCTGGCTGATGTCCGTATCGCGGGTCGCCGTCACCAGGGTGACCACGCCGCGGCCGGCCAGCTTTCGCAGCTCCTCCAGCGCCGGGTTACCCCGCAGTTCCGCCCTGTACCGCGAGGCGAATTCGTCGAACCGTTCGGGCCGGTGCTGATACCACTCGCGCAGATCCTTCGACGGCGCGACCTCCTTGCACCAGCTACCCACCCGCGGGTCCTCCTTGCGGAGTCCTCGCGGCCAGACGCGGTCGACCAGCACGCGCTGGCCTTCCTCTGGGATGACGTCGTCGTAGACTCGCGCCACCCGGATCCGACTCTTGGCGCTCATACTCGCCAGCGTAGCGACGCGCGCGTTGTCGGTGCCCCCGTTTACTATCGAACCTATGTTCGAAGAATTGACGGAGGGTGACCCGCCGGCCGACGAATCGGCGCTGATAGAGCGCATCGCGGAGCTGGAGACGGTCAAATGCGCGGCCGCCGCGGAACAGGCCCGAGCGGCTGCCGCCCTGGACGCGGCCCGTCGTGCCTCCGAAGCGGCGGCAGGGGTGCCCGCCGCGCGGCGAGGCCGCGGCGTGGCCGCCGAGGTCGCACTGGCGCGGCGCGACTCCCCCGCGCGGGGCAGCCGGCATCTCGGCTTCGCCAAGGCCCTCGTCTACGAGATGCCGCACACCCTGGCGGCGCTGGAATGCGGGGCGCTGTCGGAGTGGCGCGCCACGCTGATCGTGCGCGAGAGCGCCTGCCTGGACGTCGAGGACCGCCGCGCACTGGACGCGGAGTTGTGCGCCGACCCGGCGAGCCTGGCCGGCATGGGCGACGCGCGAGTGGCCGCGGCCGCGAAAGCGATCGCCTACCGGCTGGATCCGCACGCGGTCGTCGAGCGGGCGGCCAAGGCGGAGCAGGAGCGCACGGTCACCATTCGGCCGGCGCCGGACACGATGACGTATCTCACCGCGTTACTTCCTGTGGCCCAGGGCGTTTCGGTCTACGCTGCGCTGCGCCGCGAAGCGGATACCCGCGGTGATGGGCGCTCGCGCGGCCAGGTGATGGCAGACACCTTGGTCGAAAGGGTCACCGGCCGCAGCGCCACGGTCCCGACTCCGATCGCGGTCAACTTGGTGCTATCCGACGAGACGCTGCTCGGCGGTGACGATGCGCCGGCCGACATCTCCGGCTACGGTCCCATCCCCGCGGCGGTCGCGCGCGCGATGGTCAACAGCGCTGTCACCGACCGACGCTCGCGCGCGACGCTGCGCAGGCTCTATACGCACCCCCGGGCCGGGGCGCTGGTGGCGATGGAGTCCCGGGCACGCATCTTTCCCCGCGGGCTGGCCGCATTCATCGGGCTGCGCGATCAGCGTTGCCGCACACCGTACTGCGACGCGCCGATCAGGCACCGCGACCACGCACAGCCGTGGGCGGGCGGCGGCCCGACCACCGCGGACAACGGTCTGGGCTCGTGCGAGAGCTGCAACTACACGAAGGAAGCCGCGGGCTGGCGGGTCAGCACCGGGGTCGACGAAAACCACACCCACATAGCACTATTCACGACGCCGACCGGCAAGAGCTACCGATCGATGGCCCCGCCGCGCGCCCCAGCGATCACGGTCAGCAAGTTGGAAATCCGCATCGGGGTGTCACTCGCACGTCACGCGGCCTAGGTGGCTTGGTCGGTGAACCGCGAAACATCGACGACCTCACCGCGATTGATGCTGACCCAGTCGCGCCCATCCAGGTAGGGACGCAGCGTGCGGCCGATCAGCTCGACATCGGCGCTCGACTTTGGCCGCTGCAGCTCGTATACGTGGGGCAGCTCGGCCATGCCGGTGACGACGTTCCACAGCGTCAGGGCCTTCGGCCCGGTCGGCGGGTCCACCAGGACGGGGCCAAACAGGCACTGTCCCAACAGGAACAGCGTCGGCACGCCGTATCCGCCGGCATCGATCACCCGTTGATGGTCATCGCGTATCTCGTCGTGGGTCGTCGGATCGCTCAGCGCCGCGTCGAAAACCGATGCCTCGACGCCGATCTCGCTCAGCAAGCGGCGGGCGACGGCGGGGTCGTGCGGTTTGCCGCCGAGCGTGTGCAGTTCATGCCCGGTGGCGGCGTACCACTGATCCAGCAGCGACATGTCCGTTCGGCGCAGCAGCGCCCCGATGCGCATCAACGACCATCCATAGGACCACTCGCGTTCCCACGGGTGCTTCTGGCCCTCTGAGCGGTTGATTTCCTCGAGGCTGAAGAATCGCCAGTCGACGGTGATGCCGAGTTGCTCGCGAACGTCGCGGATCCACAGCGAGGTCTGATAGGCGAACGGGCACATCGGGTCGAAATGAAAATCCACCACACCGCTCATGCCGGACCTGCTTTGCCGCTCAGTAGTGATAGGTGTCCGACGGCGCGGGTGAATGATCCCGTTCTTCGTCGTCGAAGTCCGACGATTCTATGTCGTAGGCGCGAGCCAGCTCGAGGATTTTGGTGGCCCTGGCAATCCGCGGCAGGTCCGACCCGTTGCGGATCTCTCCCCCGTCGCGTTCGAATTCGGCGAAAAACTCTTTGGCCCAAGAGATTTCGTCCTGCGACGGGGACAGGCCCTCGTTCACGACGGCGCATTGGTCCGGGGTCAGGCAGATCTTGCCCGTCATCCCGAACTCCACCGACACGGCGGTCGCTTCGATGAGTTTCAACGCGTTGGAGCCGATCGTCGGTCCGTCGATCGCGCTGGGCAGGCTGGCCGCCTTGGCGGCGATCGTGAAGCGCGACCGGGCGTAGGCCAGCGTGCTCGGGTCTTCCCCGAAACCGGTATCGCGGCGGAAATCGCCGATGCCGAAGGCGAGCCGGAAGGTGCCCTTGGCCGCGGCTATTTCGGTGATGCGTTCCAGCCCGCGGGCCGTTTCCACCAGCGCCACGATTGGCACGTTCGGCAGCCGTTGCGCGGTCTCGGTGACGTGGTCCACCGATTCGACCATCGCCAGCATCACCCCGCCGACCGGTGTGCCGGCCAGCGCGGCGAGGTCGTCCGCCCACCAGGGGGTGCCGAAGCCGTTGACGCGCACCCAGTCGGTGTTGCCGGCTCCCAGCCAACTCACCACGTTGTCGCGGGCGGTGTGCTTGTCTTTCGGCGCGACGGCGTCCTCGATGTCGAGTACGACGATGTCGGCCCGGGAATGCGCCGCGGACTGGAACCGGTCGGCGTGGGCACCGTTCACCAGGAGCCAACTTCGGGCCAACACGGGATCGATGCGGTAGCCGATGACGTCGTCGGGCTCCGTCGCGCTGCTATTGACCTGGTCGTACATTTTTAGCTGATCTGCCGTCTTTCGTAGCTCGTCGATGTGGGGTTAGTGCCTTAACCGTAGCGATATCCCGAAACGGGCGGTCGGGCATGCCCCGGGAAAGCCGAGACGCCCGGGGCGAGCGACACCCCCGACGACGCCCAGCGGCGGGAGAACCCTCGCTTTACTGCGTATTCGCCTCGACGGACGAAGGCCGCCCGGGCGGAGGGAACTCGCCCGGGCGGCCTTACGGATTCCGGCTAGTTGATGCCGACTACCTCTTGCGCGATCGCGGCGACACGCGTCTGCGCGGCCGACACGACCCGCTGGCGGTTCTTGTTCGCCTCTTCGTAGGCGATGATCGCCCGCACGTCGCTCGGGTTGGTGAGGTCCTTCACCTCGGCGACGGCCTCGCTGACGTTGAGCTCGTCGTAGTTGGCGATGGGCAGCTCGTCGGCGTCGAGCACTCCCACAGCGGCACGCGCCGCGTGCAGGGCGTCGGCGGTCTGCCGGGCCCCCTCGTTGCGGGTAACCCTCTCGGCCGCCTCGAGAGCGGCGTTCCGCGACGCGGCGAGCGCACGGGTAGCCACGTCACCGGCGTAAGCGCCCCGGCTCACCAGCTCGTTGAACGTCGGCCGGGCCGAGCGCAGCGCGTCCGCGGCCCTGTCGACGCCCCTAACCGACCACTCGACCGGCAGGTTCACCAGTTTCACCGCTGTACCGGCCGCCGCCTGCAACGGCGTGCGGCGCAGCGCGGCGGGGCCGCCCAGCGCATCTTCTGCAAGCACGGTCGTCAGCCAATCGACGGTCGCCGAGTGGGCCGTGATCAGCCGGGTCGCCAGGCTCTCAATTTCGGGGAGCTCGGCCGCGACGGCCAGGGCTTTGAGGTAGCGGGCGCGGTCCAGCAACTGGTCCTCCAGGGCCAGGTCACCGAGCAGCGCCTCGTCGAACGGCTGGGCCTGTTCGGTCAGCGCCTTGACCGCGGCGCCGGCGCGGCCCAGGAAGGGGCCGACGATGTCGGGAACGCCGCCGAGCCCGCGGATCGCCTTCTCGATGGCCTCGGACCGCTGGCGGGCGTTCGACGCGTTCTGCGTCAGCTCACGCTCGACCGCCTCGGTACGCGCTTGTGCGATGCGGGTTTCGGCGACCTGGACCTCTGTGTTGGTCAGCTGGTGAAGCGCACGCAACTGCGCCAGCACCGTCGTCTTGTCCGATGAAGTCATGGAAATTCGCCTCCTGCGTTGATTGTTTGGATCGGCACGAAAGCGCCTTTTTAGCGGCTACCCATTCGGGCGCCGACAGATAACATCGACCTCCGCCGTGTGATCCAGATCGCTTTTGCGGCGAGGCCATCCCGGCGCAGCGACCGGACAGCAAACAAGTCGATATCCCCGCGCAAGTTTCACGCCGGCCCTCCCGGGTAGCCATGCCTTGCCACGCCGCCGCTTCGGCGGAGCGTCGCTTTCCGCGAGGACTAGAGCACCCTGGTCCTTCACATGCGTCCCGGCACCCTTCAGGGTTCCGACCGGGGCAAACCTCTAGGAGTACACATGCGTAGGACCATTGCGATCGTTTCGGCCACCGGGGCCCTGTTGTTCGGTGGGGCAGGCGTCGCCAACGCCGCCAGTGCAGCCTCTCCCGCGCCGTCGTCCACCACAACCACGTTGGCGGACAACGACAACAACAACAGCCAACACAACGACAACACCGGGCTGTGGGGCCTCCTCGGCCTCCTCGGCTTGGGCGGACTCGCCGGACTGAAGCGCCGCAAGGACGCCGTCACCGGCACCGGCGTCGGACCAGCCGCCACCGGCGACCGTCGCGTCTAGTTCCTTCGCTCGGCTTCAGATCCCCGTCAGGCGCCGCGCTTGGCGGGGATCTGGCCCGGCGCCCAATAGGAAAAAGGCTTGTGCGTCAAACGATTCCCCGGGCCACCCGCGCCCGCGAGGCCTCGTTTAGGGGCTTGTACAGCGGGTATGCCTCGTCAAGCCGCACACAGCCCATAGTGCGAGTCCTAATCCCCGAGAGAACAGTGAGGTACGGCGATGGCCGACATGATTGTCCAATCGCCCGACGAAGTCGTCGCGTTTCTGAAAGCGCAGCACAACCTCATCGAGGACATGTTCGACGAGGTGCTGCACGCGTCAGATCCGCAGGCGCGCGAGAAGCCGTTCTCGACGCTGCGTCAGCTGCTGGCCGTCCACGAGACAGCCGAAGAAATGGTGGTGCACCCGCGCGTGCGCCGCGAGGCCGACGCCGGTGACGCGATCGTCGACGCCCGGCTCAAGGAAGAGCACGAAGCCAAGGAGCTGCTGTCGAGCATCGAGAAGCTCGACGTCACCTCGAAGGAGTTCATCGACGAGGTCACCAAGCTCCGGGAGGCCGTGCTCGACCACGCCAAGCAGGAGGAGAGGGAAGAGTTTCCCGTGCTGCAACGCGAGGTCGACGACGCCGACCTCAAGCGGATGGGTGCGGCGGTGCGGGCGGCCCAGGCCATCGCGCCTACCCACCCGCATCCCGGCGTGGAATCGGCCAAGCTGAACTTCGCTCTGGGGCCGTTCGCGTCGATGCTCGATCGCGCCCGCGACCTCATCGGGCAGGCCCTGGGCTCGTAGGAATTCCGTAGGCTCGTTGAGGTGAGTGCCGCCCCGGATATGACCGTTGCCCTACAGGACCGGTTTTTCCGCGAATTGCCGGAGATGGCCGTCCGCTGGAAAGCTGAGGCGCCCGCCGACTTGCGGCTGCTTGCCCTCAACGAGCGGCTTGCCGCCGAACTCGGCCTGGACGCCGGCTGGCTGCGAAGTCCCGAAGGGATGCGCTTCTTGGTGGGCGACTTGGTCCCCAGCAGCGCCGTTCCGGTGGCCCAGGCCTATTCGGGGCATCAGTTCGGCGGCTTCGTCCCCCGGCTCGGCGACGGGCGCGCACTGTTGCTCGGGGAGCTCGTCGACGACGATGGTCGGCTGCGCGACATCCACCTGAAAGGCTCGGGGCCCACGCCGTTCGCCCGCGGCGGGGACGGCCTGGCGGCCGTCGGGCCCATGCTGCGCGAGTACATCGTCAGCGAGGCGATGCATGCGCTCGGGGTGCCGACGACGCGATCGCTGGCCGTCGTGGGCACCGGGCGCCCGGTGCTTCGTGAGGCGGAGCTGCCCGGCGCCGTGCTGACCCGCGTGGCCAGCAGCCACCTGCGGGTGGGCAGCTTCCAGTTTGCCGCGTCCACCGGCGACGGGGGCCTGCTGCGCCGCCTCGCCGACCATGCGATCGCCCGCCACCACCCCGGTGCCGCGGACGCCGAACGCCCTTACCTCGCGCTGTTCGAAGGGGTGGTCGCAGTCCAGGCATCGCTCGTCGCGCGCTGGATGCTGATCGGATTCGTCCATGGGGTGATGAACACCGACAACATGACGATCTCCGGCGAAACGATCGACTACGGACCGTGCGCCTTCATGGAGGCGTACGACCCCGACACGGTGTTCAGTTCCATCGACTTCTGGGGGCGCTACGCCTACGGCAACCAGCCGCTCGTCGCCGGCTGGAACCTCGCCCGTTTCGCCGAGACGCTGCTTCCGCTGCTGTCCGACGATGTCGAGGAGGGGGTCGCGCTCGCGGAGAATTCGTTCGGGGTCTTCCAGCGCGAATACGACGCCGTGCGGTTGTCCGGAATGCGGGCCAAATTGGGTTTGCCCGCGGACGTGGAAAGCCAAGAGCTGAAAACACTTTCCGACGAGCTGCTCGTCCTGTTCAAGGACAGCCACGTCGACTACACGTCGTTTTTCCGCCACCTCGGCCGCGCGGCACGAGGCGATGCCGAACCGGCGAGGTCGATGAACAAGCCG
>NZ_LZKH01000237.1:0-40275 GCF_001672745.1 Mycobacterium sp. E1386 | reverse complement strand
GGCACCGCCACACCCTTCGGGGTACCGGTGGTGCCGGACGTATAGATGATGTAGGCGATGTTGTCCGCGGACGGTGCTGGGAGCCCGTCGCTGGGTTGGGTAGCGATGGCGGGGTCGTCGAGTTCGATGATGTCCAGGCTCGACCCGTCCAGCCGCGACCGCACCTCCGCGGTGGTGACCGCCGCGATCGGCGCGGCGTCGCCGAGCACGAACTCAATCCGCGCCGCCGGCACCGCCGGGTCGACCGGCAGGTAGGCCGCCCCGGTCTTGAGCACCGCCAGGATCGCCACCACGGCCTCGGCCGTCCGGGGGAACAGCACCGCGACGCGCTCCCCCGGGCCGGCACCGCGGCTCACCAGCAGGTGTGCCAGCCGGTTGGCGGACTCCTCGACCTCGCCATACGACCACGAACGGTCGCCGTCGGTGATGGCCACCGCCTCCGGGGCGCGGGCCGCCTGGGCGGCGAACAACTCGGGAATCGAGGCCAGCTTCGGCGCCGACTCGGCCAGCACCGCCCGGTTGCCCCACTCGTCGAGCCGGCCGTGCTCGGCGGCGTCGAGCAGGTCGATCGAGGACACGCGGCGCGAGGGATCGGCGGTCATGGCCACCATCACCTGCCGCAACCGCTCGATCAGGGCGTCGATGTCGGCGGCGCTGAACACCTCGGTGTCGAATTCGACGCGGAGGCTCAGTTCGTGGCCCGGTGAGGCCACCACGGACAGCGGGTAGTGGTTGTACTCCCGGCTGCTGAAGTCGGTGACGGCCAGTTCGTGGACACCCAACAGCGCGCCCGCGTCGATCGGATAGTTCTCGTAGAGGAAAAGGGTGTCGAACAACTGGTCGTGACCGGTGACGCGGTGGATCTCGGGCAGCGCCAGGTGCTCGTAATCGACGGTGTCGTTGTGCAGGCGTTGCAGCTGGTCGAGCAGCTCGGCGACCGTGGTGGTCGCGGTGACGGTCGCGCGCACCGGCACCGTGTTGATCAGCAGGCCGACCATCGCGTCCGCCCCGGCCAACTCGTGCGGCCGCCCCGAGACCGCGGTGCCGAAGGCCACATCGTGCTGCCCGGTCAGCCACGTCAGCAGCTGCGTCCACGCGCCCTGCAGCACGGTGCTGATGGTGGTGCGGCACGAGCGCGCCAACTCGCCGAGCGCCTTTGTGGTTTCGGCGGACACGTGGAACGCGGCGACGCCGCGCCGCCCGACCTGTCCGAGGGGGCCGACGAGGGTGGGGGTCTCGAAGCCGGCCAGCGCCTGCGCCCACGCCGCTTGCGCGGCGGCGCGATCCTGGTTGGTCAGCCAGGTGACGAAGCTGCGGTACGACGGGGCGGCGGGCAGCCGCTCCCCGTAGTAGCTGGCGAAGATCTCTTGCAGCAGGACGGGTAGCGACCAGCCATCCACCACGATGTGGTGAATGGTCAGCACGAACCGGTGCCGGTCGGGTGCCGTGCGGATCAGCGCGGCCCGGAACGACGGCTTCTCGGCGAGGTCGCACACCGCGGCGCGCTCGTCGGCGGCCAGCCGCTCGACCTGCTCGTCGACATCGCCGGCGTCCAGCTCGACGTATCGCCACGCCATCTGCGGATCGGCCGGGATGACCTGGACCGGCTCGCCGAAATCTTCGGAGAAGCGGGCGACCAGGTTCGGGTGCCGCTTGACAGCAGTGTGCACCGCCTCGCGCAGGCGCGCCGCGTCGAGGGCACCGCTGACGGTGATCCCCAGCTGCACCGCATACAGGTCGTCCATGTCCTGGGCGAAGGCGGTGTGGAAGAGCAGTCCCTGCTGCACCGGGGTCAGCGGCAGCACGTCGGCGACGCTGCCCTGCCGGCACAGCTCGTCGATCTGTTGCTGGCTGAGATGCGCGGGCGCGATGTCCGACGGGGTCAACCCGCCGCCGCCGGCGTTGACGTGCGCGCAGATCCCGGCCAGCGCCTCAAACCACAACTGGCTCAACCGGTTAACGCGCTCGTGGTCCAGCGCGGACGGGGCCCACGTCCAGTTGGCCTGCAGATGCGGGCCGGCCTCGGTGTCCATCGTGCCCGCGTTGACTTCCACCGTGTGCGCCAGCGGCATCGGCACCGCGGTGGCCACGGCCGCAACGGCCAGGCTGTCGTGGCTGACCCGCCACAGGTCGTCGGAGAGGTCGGCGCCCGCGCCGAGCCGCCCTAGGTAGTTGAACCCGATCACCGGGTCCGCCCCGTCCAGGTCCACCTCGGCGTTCAGGTAGCGCAGCAGGCCGTAGGTCAGGCCGTCGGGCAGGGCGCGCAGCTGTTCCTTGGCGTCCTTGATCACCGCGCCCAGCGCGGGGTCGCCGGCCACCACCTGCGACCAGCTCAGCCGGCGGCTCTTGAGCGCCACCGGGTATTTGGTGGTGAACCAGCCGACGGTGCGCGACAGGTCCACCCGCGGAGCCAGTTCTTCCTGGCGCCCGTGGCCCTCCACGTCGATGGCAATCGGCGCCGCACCCGTACCCAGGAACTCCGCGAACGCCAGCCCGAAGGCGATCAACAAGATGTCGCCCACGCCGGCGTGGAACGCGGCCGGCACCTCGCCGAGCAGCAGCCGGGTCGTGTCGACGTCCAGCGACACGGAGAGCTGGCCCGCGGTCACATAGGTATCGGCATCGGGTTGCACCGCAGGCAGCGCCGCCGGTGTGGCCGCCACCTGTCGCCACTCGTCGGCCCGGGCCACCACGTCGGGGCGCTGCGCGTACTCCTCGAGCAGCGACGACCACCGGGCGAACGACGTCCCCGGCGCCAGCAGGGATATCGGCTGCCCGTTGTGATGCTGGGCCCAGGCGATGTTGAAGTCTTCCAATAGGATTCGCCACGACACCCCGTCGACGGCGAGGTGGTGGATGATCAACGCCAGCTGGCCCGTGGGCTCGGCCCACGCCGCGCTGACCATCACTCCGGCGGCCGGGTTCAACCGCGACCGGGCCTCCGCCAGCGTCTCTTCGGACAGTGTCTCGACGGCGTGCACGCAGGCGCGCGCGTCCACCGCACCGACCTCGGGCACGTGCAGCGACCAGCCGCCCGCACCGTCGTCGTCGGCGCGCAGCCGCAGCGCGGCGTGGCGATCCAGCAGGGCTTGCAGCACCGCCACCACGTCGTCCTCGGTCGCCCCGGCCGGGGCCTGCACCACCATGGTCTGGTTGAACTGCTCGATCGGACCCTCGATGCTGTGCAGCCACCGCATGATCGGGGTGGCCACCACCGGGCCGACGCCGTCGTCGGCGACGCCGCCCGCGCCGTCGGCCGCCACCTCGGCCACCCGGGCCAGCCGGGCCACCGACTGCTCGACGAACACGTCGCGCGGCCGGAACAGGATCCCCGCCGCACGGGCGCGGGCCACCACCTGCATCGACAGAATGCTGTCGCCGCCGAGGTCGAAGAACGAGGCGTCCACCCCGACCCGCTCCAGCCCCAGCACCTGGGCGTAGATGTCGGCGAGGATCTCCTCGACCGCGTCGCCGGGGGCGCGGTATTCGGCGGTGGCGTATTCGGGCGCAGGCAGGGCGCGCTTGTCGAGTTTTCCGTTGCCCGTCAGGGGCAGGGCCTCGAGCACCACCACCGCGGCGGGCACCATGTACGGCGGCAGGCGGTCGGCCAGCGTGGCCCGGATCGCGGCCGGATCGGCCGTCCCGGTGATGTATCCGACCAGGCGCTTGTCGCCGGGGCGGTCCTCGCGCGCGATCACGGCCGCGTTTTCCACCCCGTCGAGGCCCTTGAGCACCGATTGGATTTCACCGAGCTCGATGCGGTAGCCGCGGATCTTGACCTGCTCGTCGGAGCGGCCGAAGTATTGCAGCTGCCCGTCCTCGCCCCAGCTGACCAGGTCGCCGGTGCGATACATCCGTGCCCCCGGGCCGCCGAAGGGGTTGGCCACGAACCGGGACGCCGTCAACCCGGCGCGGCGCACGTATCCACAGCCGACACCGCGGCCTGCCAGGTACAACTCACCGACCACGCCGGCCGGCACCGGCTGCAACCACTTGTCGAGCACGAACATCGCCGCACCGGAGATCGGTGAACCGATCGGCACCACACTTGATCCCGGGACCAGCGGCTTGCTGATCGACGCGCACACGGTGGTTTCCGTCGGACCGTAGGCGTCGAGCATCACCCGCCCGGGCGCCGCCCAGCGATCCACCACGTCGGCCGGGCAGGCTTCACCGGCCACCACCAGGGCGGTGGCCTCCAGACCCTCCGCGGGCAACATCGCGACCGAGGACGGCGTCTGGGTGAGCACGCTGACCTTTTCCGCGGCCAGCAGGTCGTGAAGCTCTTCTGGCGAGCCCGCCACCGACTCGGGCACCACCAGCAGGCGCCTGCCCCGCAGCAGGGCGCCGAAGATCTCCCACACCGAGAAGTCGAAGGCCGCGGAATGGCATTGCGTCCATACCTGCCCCTTCGGCAGGCCGGCGTCGAGCGACTCGATCAGCCACGTGACGTTGAGATGAGGAATGGCAACGCCTTTGGGGGTTCCGGTGGTTCCGGAGGTGTAGATGATGTAGGCGATGTTCTCCGGGGCCGGCGCGGGCAGCGCGGTGCTGGGCTGGGTTTCGACGGCCGGGTCGTGGACGTCGACGACCAGCAGGTCGCGCCCGTCCAGTCGCGAACGCAGGTCCGCCGTGGTGATCACCGCGCTGGGTGCCGCGTCGGCAAGCACGAACTCCATGCGCGCCGCGGCGTGCGCCGGGTCGATCGGCACGTAGGCCGCCCCGGTTTTGAGCACCGCGAGCATCGCCACGATCGCGTCGGTGCACCGGGGGAACATGACCGCCACGCACTCACCCGGACCGACGCCATGACCGGCCAGCAGGTGAGCCAGCCGGTTGGAGGCCTCGTCGAGTTCGCTGTAGGTCAACGACTTGGAGGCGCAGGTCACGGCCGGCGCCTCGGGCGAGCGCTGCACGTGTTCGCCGAACGCCACCGGGATCGACACCGGGGCGGGCACCGGCTCGGTCAAGGCCGCCCGGTTGCTCCACTCGTCGAGCTGGGCCGGCTCGTCGGCGGCCAGCAGATCGATCGAGGACAGCCACCGCTCCGGATCGGCGGTCATCTCCTCCAGCACCTGCTGCATGCGCGCCGCCAAGTCGGCGACGCCGAAGTCCGCGAACGGTTGGCCCGGTCCCGCGGTGCTGAGGAAAAGCTGGTCACCGGCGCCGAGGAAGAACAGGCTGAAGTGCCCCACGGGCCCGTGATTCGTGTACGTCGCAGTGGCCGGGGAACCGGCGAGGTCCAGGGTCAGCCTCATCGGGAGGAAGTTGATGCCGACGCGATTCGCCGCCTGCCGCAGGCCGTCGCTCTCCAGGGTGTGCACCGGGAATCGCTGATGCTGCAACAACTCCCGGATTCGGATGTCGACGTGTTTGCAGAAATCGGCGACGGTCGCCGTGGGCGACGTGTTCAGCACCAGCGGCACCACCCCGGCGAACATCCCGGGCAGTGTCTTCGACTCCGGACGCACGCGCCGGCTCACGGGGAAATCGAGCGCCACCTCCGAACCGCTCCCCGACCATGCCCGCACCAAGAGCGCGCACGCCGCGGTGGTGACGGAGAAGCGTCGGATGCCCAGCTTCTTGGACAGCTCCTTGATCCGGGTGGTGACGGACGGGTCCAACTGGACGGACGCGGACGGAGAGTAGTGGTCCTTGCCGCCCGTGGCGTCGGCCGGCCGATCGGCCCACGCGGTTTCCGGCGGAAGGTTGTTGCTCCAATACGCCTGGTCGTCCAGGTAGTCGGGCGACGCTTCGTATTCCGACTCGATGTCGACCAAATCCTGCGCCGAGCCGAAATAGGCATCGGGAATGGGTTTTCCGGCGACCATCGCGGAGTAAATCGTCGAAACCCGTCGCGCTACCAGCGCCATACCCAATCCGTCGATTGCGATGTGGTGGCAGCAACCGAACAGATAGAACTCGGCGGCCCCCGTCTGGAATAACACGAATTTGAACAGCTGGCCGTTCAACGCCATCGGCGTCCGCTGGATGGACGACGCCATCGCGCGCGCTTCCTGCACGGGGTCCGGCGAGGAAGTCAGGTCATGGAAGTCGAGCTCGAAGTCCGGGTAGTCGATCGGCTTCTGCACAACCTGGCCGTCGACCTCGAAGAACGACACCCGGCCGGCCTCGGCCTCGGCAACGGCCTGACGGAGGGCGCGCTGGAGAGCATCACGATCCAGCGAACCCTCGATTTTGATCAAGAGCCCGAGCTGCCACTCCGTGCCGACGAAGCCCGTTTCCTGCGAAAGCCAGATGTCCAGCTGTCCGCGCGTCAGCGGAAGCGCGCGATCCCCAACTCCCATCGAGTCCCCCAAAGCTCCACCCGCCCCATACCCCGACTCGTTACTGGTCAAAACCCCGACCCGTTGCGAGCTTGTCGCGCAGACTCTTTGGCCGAATGTCCGGCCAATTCTGTTCGATGTACTCCAAGCACGCAGCGCGGTCCGCCTCGCCGTACACCACTCGCCAGCCAGCTGGAACATCCGCGAAGGCCGGCCACAGGCTGTGCTGCTCTTCGTCGTTTACCAAGACGAAAAAACTGCCGTTGTCGTCGTCGAACGGGTTGATGCTCACAGTTCTCCAGGATGCCTAGTTGACATGAGTGGAACGGTTCCAAACCCTACTGGAGGCACCATCGTGCGTCCGTGATTTGGACAAAGTTCCCGGTGTGACCTGTCAGGCTCTTAACGCAGCCTAAGAATTGGGCTGGTGCGGGGCTGCGCAGCTGCCGCCGTTGGCTGCTGTGACCTGCGGCAACGGCTCACCGTAGTGGTTCGCGATCGCGCTGGTCGGCCTGCAAGGACGATGAAATTTTGGGTGGTTGTCACCGCCTAGGGTACCGACCTCACAGCCGCCGCGAAAATCACCAAGAGGCGAACCCGCCGCCCGGCGCAACGGCGCGCATGAAGTCGCGCCCGCGAACCCATTGACTCCCTGCCGCGATCGTCGTTAGCTGACTACGGCCGCTGACCACTCGGCGGCCTCGGCCGCAGGACGGACCGCGGGGTGGGCGGGCGCCGTATCGGACCGAGTGGTGCACTCGATGCCAACGGGTGAACCATCCGGGCGGGCGATCTAAAAAATGCCGTTACGCACGCGGTATGCATTACGATCCCGTATCTCAATGCCAAAGCGGCTGATACGGAGACCATGGCGTGGTTTACTCATGAAGACTCGGTCGCGCTCCCCGGGGGCGGGGCTCGTATGAGGTGCCGAAGCACGACTAGTCTGCGACGTACACCGCATTCGGAGCGCCCTCACCTGGCGTCCTCGACCAACAACATGTAACAGCTTGTTAGGGCCGGCGGAATAACAAGACACGTGAGAATGGGCAGAAGGGGGTGCGGTGACCGAACCCGACGTGCGGGCCCGGCCCGGTAGCGCGACGGAAGGCCGCGACAGCGGCCAGCCGACTGGTCGCCGACGCGGTTTCTTTGGCATGGGTCGCCAGTCATCGACTGAACCCCAAAGGCCGGTTGGTCGGCAACAGACCCATCCTCGCGGAGCGGGAATCATTGGCGCGCTGAAGCGGCTGTGGATCCCACTGCTCATAGTGGCCGTAGTCGTCGCGGGAGGGATGACCGTCGCACGACTTCACGGCATCTTTGGCTCCGAGAAGCGCGAGTCATATGCCGACACCCGGATAAAAGACACCAAACCTTTCAACCCGAAGCACATCAGGTACGAGATCTTCGGTCCGCCGGGAACGACGGCCGACATCAGCTATTTCGACGTCGATGGCAACCCGGTGCACGTCAACGGGCAACCCGTTCCATGGTCGTTCGATATTTCGACGACGCTACCGTCGATCTTGGGAAACGTTGTGGCACAAGGCAATGGCGATATGCTCGGCTGCCGCATCGTGGTTGACGGGGCAGTCAAAGCCGAGAGGGTTTCACACGAATTGAACGCCTTCACCTACTGCATGCTGACGGCCACATGACCGACCTGCATAGCGACCCGCATACGACGACCGAACGGGCACGGCCACCGCTAGTGGCGCGGATGATCCATCGCCTGTCGATACCCATAATCTTGGGGTGGTTGGGCATCGCCGTCATCATCGCGATCGGTGTCCCCCCGCTGGAGCAGGTCGAGGCGGAGAACGCGGTTCCGCTGAGTCCCGTTGCCGCACCGTCGTTTAAGGCGATGGAGCACCTGGGCCAGGACTTCAAGGAAACTAACTCCGGCGCGTTGGCGATGATCGTCCTCGAGAGTCAGCAACCGCTCGGCGATGAAGCGCACAAGTACTACAACCAGTTGGTTCGTGAATTGCGGGCTGATAAGCACGTGCAGAACGTCCAGGACTTCTGGGGCGATCCGGTCACGTCGAAAGCCGCGGAAAGCTCCGACTCAAAGGCCGTGTATGTGCAGGTCCAACTTGCCGGCACGCAGGGTGGAGCCGCGGGTGATGAATCCGTAGCAGCGATCCGACAAATAGTGGCGCGGACACCCACGCCGAATGGCTTGAAGGCATACGTAACCGGCCCCGCGCCAACCGTTGCTGACATGAACATCGCCGGTCAAAAGACCGTCATGCTAGTCACCGTCACGAGCCTGGCGGTGATTTTCATTACCCTGCTTCTGGTCTACCGGTCTATTTTGACCGTGATTCTTTTGTTGCTGATGGTCGGGCTTCAACTGCAGGTGTCACGTGGAATAGTCGCTTTTTTGGGCCATCTCCAGCTATTAGGCCTCACTACATTCGCGGTCAACCTGCTGGTGGCCGCGGTCATCGCGACGGGAACCGACTACGGCATATTCTTCGTCGGGCGATATCAGGAGGCGCGACAAGCCGGCGAGAGCCGGGAAATGGCTTTCTACACCACCTTCGGCAGCGTGGCCAAGGTCGTGTTGGCTTCCGGTTTGACGATTGCCGGAGCGGTTTTCTGCCTAAACTTCACCCGGCTGCCCTATTTCCAGCCACTAGGCATCCCCTGTGCCATCGGTATCACCGTGGCGGTTTTGGTTGCCCTCACGCTCGCTCCAGCGCTCCTTGTAGTTGCCGGCCGTTTTGGCGTTTTCGATCCGAAGCGGGTCATCACGACTCACCGCTGGCGACGCATCGGCACGGCGATCGTTCGGTGGCCAGCGCCTATTCTGGTCACCACCTTGGCGATTGCGCTAATCGGCCTGATAACGCTGCCGAATTACAACCCAAGCTATGACGACCAAAAATTCATCCCTAGCGATATTCCCGCGAGTGTGGGAAATGCTGCCGCGCAGCGCCATTTCCCTCAATCGCGAACGATGATGCCCGAGATTCTGCTGCTCGAGAGCGATCACGATCTGCGCAATCCCGCCGATATGATCGTCTTGAATAAGGTGGCCAAAGGCGTTCTTGCCGTTCCGGGCGTTTCCACCGTGCAGTCGGTAACGCGGCCTGAGGGTATTCCCCTCGAGCACACGACGATTCCCTGGATCGTGAGCATGTCGCAGGCAAGCCAGCAAGTGAACATGTCGTTCCAGAAGGACCGCATGGAAGACATGCTCAAGCAAGCCGAAGAGCTCGGCAAAATGATTCAGATCATGCAGCACATGTACGGCCTGATGAAAGAACTGGTCGCGACCACCCACCACATGGTCGGCAAAACGCATGAGATGCAGGAGATCACAAACGATTTGCGCGACAGGGTTTCAGATTTCGAAGACTTCTTCAGGCCGATCCGAAGTTACTTCTACTGGGAACGGCACTGCTACGATATCCCCGTTTGCTTTTCGTTGCGCTCCATATTCGACGCAATCGACGGCGTTGACGAGATAACCGATAAGCTCAAAGAGTTGGTGGCGGATCTCGACCAACTCGATGTGCTGCTGCCGCAAATAGTTGTGCTGTTGCCGCCGATGATCGAGTCCATGCAGAGCATGCGGACCATGATGCTGACGATGCACAGCACCATGTCCGGCGTGATGGGCCAGATGGAATCGCAGGGCAATAATTCGGCGGCGATGGGGCAAGCTTTTGACCAATCCCGAAACGAGGATTCTTTCTACCTGCCGCCTGGGATTATCAACGACTCGGAGGCCTTCAAACGGGTCGAGAAAATCTTTATGTCGCCGGACGGAAAAGATGTCCGCATGCTCATTTCACAAAAGGGCGATCCTGCGACTCCCGAAGGCCTGTCGCGCGTGGAGCCGATCAAGACGGCGGCCGAGGAGGCCCTCAAGGGAACTCCGTTAGAGGATGCCAAGGTCTATCTCACGGGTACCGCGGCGATTACCAAAGACATCGTGGACGGGTCCAAGTGGGATCTCTTGATCGCGGGGGTCGCCGCGATCTGCCTCATTTTCATCATCATGCTGATCATGACGCGGAGCTTTATTGCCGCGCTGGTCATCGTTGGTACCGTGTTGCTGTCGATGGGCGCGTCCTACGGCCTATCCGTGCTCGTCTGGCAGAATCTGCTTGGCCTGCAGCTGCACTGGACGGTGCTCTCGACGTCCGTGATCGTCCTCTTAGCGGTCGGCTCCGACTACAACCTGCTGCTGGTATCCCGGATGAAGGAGGAATTGGCCGCCGGTATCAACACCGGCATCATCCGGGCGATGGCCGGTACCGGCAAAGTCGTGACGAATGCGGGCCTGGTGTTCGCATTCACCATGGCTTCCATGGGAGTCAGTGACTTGCGCAGCGTTGCCCAGACGGGCACAACGATCGGGCTTGGTCTGCTGTTCGACACGTTGGTTGTGCGGGCATTCATGACGCCGTCCGTCGCCGCCTTGCTCGGACGTTGGTTCTGGTGGCCGCAACGGGTGCGTCCGCGGCCCGCCAGCTCAATGCTTCGGCCGCTGGGACCCCGTCCGGCGGTACGTTCGCTGCTCAAACAGCCGCTCTAACTGCCGGGATTCCACTTTCAGCACAGGCATCGCGACCGTGGGGAACATCGTGACACAGGACAAAAGGGACGGCGTGCACCGCCACCGCACCGCAGTGGACGGAGTGATCCAGGCTGAGCGTGTCCCGCATCGACTGCGCTCCGCTACGCCGTGGCCGTCGAGGACCGCATGACCGCCGAACCCACTCGCGCCCCGTTCTTCGCCCGCAGCATCCGCCGGCTTTCGGTGCTCATCGTGCTGGCGTGGGTGGCGCTGACGCTGTTGGTGACCTTCTGCGTTCCATGGCTGGAGACGGTAGGCCGCGAGCATTCCGTGCCATTGGCCCCGCAGGATGCGCCGGCGGTGCAAGCCATGCAGCGCATGGGCAGGGACTTCAAGGAGTCCGATTCGGACAGTATTGCGATGGTCGTACTGGAGGGGCAGCAGCGCCTCGGGGACGACGCTCATGACTACTACGACCGATTGGTGCGTGGACTAAAGGCCGACCCGAAACACGTCGAGCACGTACAGGATCTGTGGGGAGACCGGCTGACGGCGGCGGGTGCGCAAAGTGACGACGGCAAGGCCGTCTACGTACAAATCAATCTGGCGGGCAACCAGGGCACAACCCTCGGCCAGGATTCCATCGCCGCGGTCCGCGACATCATCGCGCGGACGCCCCCGCCCCCGGGAGTCAAGGTCTATGTAACCGGTCCGTCGGCGCTGTTGTCGGATATGCAGCAGGCTGGTGACCGATCCATCCTGAAGATGACCGCGGTGGGCGCGCTGATCATCTTTGTGGTGCTGCTTTTCGTCTATAGATCGATCTTCACTGTCATTTTGTTGTTGGTCACCGTGGGCATCGAGGTACTTGCGGCCCGCGGAATCGTCGCTTTTCTCGGCGACCATAGTCTCGTCGCACTCTCGACTTTCGCCGTCAATCTCCTGGTGGCGCTCGCGATGGCGGCTGGAACCGACTACGCGATATTCTTCTTCGGTCGATATCAGGAGGCACGTCAGGCTGGCGAGGACCGCGAAACTGCCTTCTACACCACCTACCGCGGGGTCGCTCCCGTCGTCTTGGGTTCCGGTTTGACGATCGCCGGGGCGATGTTGTGCTTGGGCTTCACCCGGATGCCGATTTTTCAGACCATGGGCGTTCCGTGTGCCGTGGGCATGCTCGTGGCGGTGGTGATCGCGCTCACCCTTGTTCCAGCGGTTCTTTCCATCGGGAGCGGCTTTGGACTTTTCGACCCCAGGCGGGTTCTCGCATTCGGTCGATGGCGTCGGATCGGTACGGCGATTGTGCGCTGGCCCGCGCCGATTCTCGCGGCAACGATAGCGGTCGCCGTGGTCGGCCTGGTGACATTGCCCGGCTACCAGACGAGCTACAACAACCGGTTCTACATGCCCAACGACATTCCCGCCAATGTCGGGTACGCGGCTGCCGATCGCCATTTCTCTCAGTCGCGAATGATGCCCGAAATCGTGATGATCGAGTCGGATCACGATATGCGCAACCCTGCTGATTTTCTTGTCCTGCACCGGCTTGCCAAGGCGATATTCAAGATTCCGGGCATCTCTCGCGTGCAGGGCATAACCCGCCCCGAGGGCACACCGATCCAGCACACCTCAATACCGTTCTTGCTGCAAATGCAATACTCGGTAATGCAGCAAGACCAGAAATACATGAAAGATCGCACGGCAGATATGCTCAAGCAGGCGGACGTGCTGTCATACCAAATCGCAACGATGAAGCGTATGTATGCATTGCAAAAACAACTCACTGAGATAACGCACGACTCGATCGCTAAGACCAAGGATATGAAGCTCGTCATCGGTGAGCTTAATCAGCATATGTCTGATTTTGAAGATTTCTTCAGACCGCTTAGAAGTTATTTTTACTGGGAAAGACACTGCTACGATATCCCCATCTGCTGGTCATTAAGGATGATATTCGAGACGCTCGACGGTATCGATACTCTGAGCGATAAACTCGGCGAGCTGATCGTTGACCTGGATAAGATGGACGCGTTGTTGCCACAACTGCTTGAGATTTTCCCACCGTCGATTGCGATCGCCGAGGACGCGCGGAATATGTTGCTGACCAGTTACAGCACCATGAACGGAACGCTCGGCCAGATGGAAAACCAAAAAGAGAACGCCACAGCTATGGGGGCAACGTTCGACGCTGCCAAGGACGACGATTCCTTCTATCTACCACCCGACATCTTCAAAAACGAAGACTTCAAAAAGGCGATGAGCCAGTTCTTGTCCCCCGATGGGAAAGCGGCGCGATTCATAATTTCACACAAGGGCGATCCCGCGTCGCCCGAGGGCCTTGGACGTATCGACAAGATCAGAACGGCGGCGGAGGAGGCTCTCAAGACGACACCGCTCGAGCCGTCCAAGATCTATATCGCCGGGACCGCGTCGACATTCAAGGACTTTCGCGACGGCTCCACATATGATCTTTTTATCGCGGGAGTCGGTGCGCTCTGCCTTATTTTTATCATCATGCTGATCATCACGCGAGGTTTTGTTGCCTCACTGGTAATCGTCGGCACGGTGGCGCTCTCGCTGGGCTCGTCATTCGGGCTGTCAGTGCTGATCTGGCAATACATCATGGGCGTCAACCTGTACTGGATGGTGCTGCCGATGTCGGTGATCGTCCTCTTGGCGGTCGGGTCCGACTACAACCTGCTGCTGGTGTCCCGGATGAGAGAGGAAATAGCTGGCGGTATCAACACCGGCATCATTCGCGCGATGGGCGGTACGGGCAAGGTCGTGACGAACGCCGGCCTGGTGTTCGCATTCACGATGGCCTCAATGGCGGCCAGCGATCTGCGAATCATTGGTCAGGTCGGTACCACCATCGGCCTGGGCCTGTTGTTCGACACCTTGATCGTGCGCTCGTTCATGACACCGTCCATCGCGGCACTGCTGGGGCGTTGGTTCTGGTGGCCACAGATCGTGCGTCCACGCCCGGCGAGTCAAATGCTTCGGCCCGAAGGGCCGCGTCCTCTCGTGCGGTCCCTGCTGCTGCACCGAGACTTCGCCGACGATACGCCTACGACCGAGATCCCGAGACCGTCCGTTTAGGATGGCCGGTCGCCACAGCAAAGAGCAGCACCAACCTCTTGATGCCGGGCATGCTCCAACACGGCCAACTGCGGGCACCGACCATGAAATACTCGCTACTGTGAGACCACTGGCGATCGAGGTTCAAGGCCTCACAAAGACATTCGGGGGAAAGACGCAAGCGCTGGATGGCGTGAGCTTCTCGGTTCCGGCGGGAACGGTCTGTGGCCTACTGGGTCATAACGGTGCGGGCAAGACCACCACCATCAACATCTTGTCCACCCTGATCCGTCCGACTTCGGGCCGTGCGATCGTTGCCGGATATGACATCTCTCGAGAGGCCGCCCAGGTGCGGGCCAGCATCGCGATGGCCGGGCAGTTCACCGCGCTGGATCCCTTGCTCACCGGCCGCGAGAATCTGGTGTTGTTCGGCAGGCTGCGAGGCCTGCGTCGTCAGCAGGCGAAGGCGCGGGCCGCCGAGCTGATCGAGCAGTTCGATCTCGCCGCCGCCGCCGACCGAGGGGTGCTCACGTATTCCGGAGGCATGCGCCGGCGCGTTGACCTCGCCGCGGCCTTGGTAGTGCTGCCGAAGGTGCTCTTTCTCGACGAGCCCACTGTCGGGCTGGACCCGCGCGGCCGCCGCGACGTGTGGGCACTTGTGAGTTCGTTGGCGGTGCAGGGCACCACGGTGCTGCTGACCACGCAGTACTTGGAAGAGGCCGACGTGCTGAGCGACTCGATCGTCGTCATCGACCACGGCCAGGTGATCGCCAGCGGCACCGCCGAGGACCTCAAGCGCAGGGTGGGGACCAGTTATTGCCAAGTGACACCGGCCAATCCGGCCGACTTGCCCCGGGTCGCGACGGCGCTCTCCGGGCTGGACGGGGTCGATGTCGATGCAGACATGAATGCAGTTTCGGTGTTCGCCCCGGACGGTGTGGCCACGCTGGGCGAGGTATTCCGGCGGGTCGACGCGGCCGGCATCGAACTCGCCGACATTTCGTTGCGCAAGCCCTCGCTCGACGAAGCATTCCTCCACCTCACCGAGCGGGCCATCCACCAATCATGAGCGCCCTAGCCGCCCTAACCGAACGTTCGCTGAAGTCCTCCGCCCGTGATGGCGGCCTGATTTTTGAAGTCCTTTCCCCCGTCGCGTATTTGGCGGGATTCAGCGTTGCGCTGCACGGCCTGGTCAACACGGGCAGCACCAGTTATCCGCAGTATCTGCTCCCCGCGGTGGTCGTGCAATCGGTCGTCTTCGTCGCTCTGCTCACTGCGGACCGAGCGGCGCGTGACCAGCTGCATGGGATGGCCAAACGGTTGGGAACGCTGCCGATCGCCGCGGCCGTACCCGTGAGCGCGCGCATGACCGCCACCCTGCTGCGGGGACTGCTCGCCCTGTCGGTATCGATCGTCGCCGGCTATGCGTTCGGCTTCCGCATGACCGGCGGGCTGGGTTACACGGTCGCCTTCGTACTCGTTGCGATGCTCCTGTGCCTGGCCGTTGCACTCGGGGCGGACGCGCTGGGTTCGACCGCCAGCAGTGTCGAAGGTGCTAGCTACCTGCTATTTGTGCCTCAACTGCTGCTCTTCATGCTGTCGACCGGGATTGCGCCGGAGAATACTTTTCCCGGCTGGTTGCGTCCTTATGTGCGTAATCAACCCGTATCGCAGATTTCGGAATCCCTGCGCGGCCTCGCCACCGGGCATGTGGTCGCAGCCAATATGGCGGCCACACTGGCCTGGTGTCTGGGTATGGCTCTGCTTTTCGGCGCTATCACGCTGCGGATGCAGAGGCGCGGGTGATGACGGCGCGGCCTACGATGCAGGGCTCGCTGTTTACCCAGAGCTGGGTCTATGCCGGTCAACTCCTTATCCGGTGGCGCCGCGACCGAGCGGTGCTGTTGGGCTCGCTTCTCTTCCCCGTCTGTTTGATGCTCGTCTACCAAGTTGTGCTCGGCGAGCAGGTCCGCAAGGTCACCGGTGTTGACAGCCTGTACGGCTTGGTCCCCATCAGCGCGGTGCTGTCCGCGCTGTTCGGTTCGATGGGAAACGCGGTCGGCATCACGACGGATCGCCAGTCGGGGCTCCTCAGCCGGATGTGGGTTCTGCCGATACATCGGGCGAGCGCTGTCATCGGGAGGCTGATTGCCGAGGCCGCACGCGCCTTGATCGGGACTGTCCTGATTACGGTGCTAGGTCTGACCATGGGGCTGCGCTTTTCACACGGATGGCTCGCGGGATTGGCGTTCATTCTCATCCCCTCCGTCGTGGTGGTGGGATTCACGGCGTTGGTGATGGCGCTGGCGATCCGCGCTAATGCCCGCACGGTGATGACCTGGTTGGTGGGCATCATCGTGTCGCTGGCGTTCGTCAATCCCGGTACGACACCGATCGGGCTGTTCCCCGATTGGCTGCGACCGTTCGTCCGCGTGCAACCGATGTCGCCTCCGGTCGAGACGATGCGCGCACTGGCCTACGGCGGCCCGCTCCTGTGGCCCCTGACGCTGACGCTGTCGTGGGCGATCGGGCTGCTTGCAATCTTCACTCCGATAGCCATCCACGGCTATCGGAAGGCAGCCGAGTCGGGAGTATGACGGGCACCTCGGCGGTCAATCCCAACGGGATTGACGATACAACTGCCAGCCCGCTGATCTCGGTCTGCGTACCGATGTACAACAACGGCGCGACGATCGAACGATGCCTGCGCAGCATCCTGGATCAAGATGGCGTCGACTTTGAGATCGTCATCGTCGACGACCAGTCGACCGACGATGGCGCGACCACCGCCGCGCCATTGCTTCGCGCGGGAGATCGCTTGATACGCAACGAATCGCGTCTCGGGCTGAACGGAAACCACAACAGGTGTTTGGAACTCGCACGCGGGGAACTCATCCAGTTCCTACACGGCGATGACTGGCTGCTTCCAGGGGCCCTGCGTACTCTCGCCCAGTGTTTCAGCGAGCCCAGCGTTGGCATGGCGTTCGCCCCCCGGCGTGTGTTGACCGAGGACTTGCCGTGGAATGAACGACGACGAGCGCCAAGCAAGCTCCATGTCTACTTTGTGAAGCTTCGTGAGCGGAATCGCGGGTCCTCATTAGTGCTGCAAATCGTCGCTTTGTGGGGCGCGAGCGCCAATTTGATCGGCGAACCAAGCTGCGTGATGTTCCGACGCCGGCTTGCGTTGGCCGCGGGAGGCTTGCGCGATGACGTGTATCAGACCGTCGACTTGGATTTCTGGTTGCGGCTCATGCTGCGGTCAATGGTTTGCTTTGTGCCACAAGACCTTTCGGTTCGACACCATACCGCGACGACGGAGTCGGCGAATATCACGAAGGCCAATCGGCACTGGCTCGATCAGTTGCGCATTCTCACCTGGATGATCGTGGATCCGGCATCGACCACCGCCATACGGATTGCCGCCACGCTCTGGTGGGTCGCTAGGTGGCTGACGCTGCTAGTTGCAGTCTCGATTTTTGGCCCTGAGCGGCGGACGCGTCTTAAGACTCTTGCATTGGCACCAGTTCGAGAGTTCGCCCACGCGCGGAGGCTGCGCGACGGGTTGCTTCGTGCATCCTTGTAAAGGGACCCCATCCTGCCGGGACCAGCAGTTCAGCGCGTTAGTTGTCCGGCATCAGAGGTCGTCTGTAAAGGCGCACTCAAACGAGTTGCCACGACTATGCTGAGAGCGGTTTAGGGACAGGGGTGGGCAGTTGGGCGCAACGCGAGGGCGGATGACTATGCATTACGGGAAGGCATTCCCGTAAATGCTGCAATTCACCAACCGCTGCGCAATGCGGCACGAACACAGCCTTCGCGGACAGGCGTCGACGTTGTACTCGACGTTCGCACGCCTGCGGAAGTCATGGGTAATGGGTGCCGCCGGGAGAGGTCTCGACGGCAGTGTCCGCTGTCCTGCGGTGCATCGAGCGTGACATCGGTGAACCACGACGGCGTTGACGAATCGCCAGCGGTACCGCGTATCTCAGTATGCGTGCCAATGTACAACAACGGCTCGACTATCAACCGTTGCTTACGCAGCATCCTGGATCAGGATGGCGTCGAGTTCGAGATCGTGATCGTGGATGACCAGTCGACCGACAATGGCCCCGACATTGCCGCAACGATGCTCAGAGCGGGAGATCGGCTGATCCGCAACCAATCTCGGCTCGGCCTTAACGGAAACCACAACAAATGTCTGGAACTGGCCCGTGGCGACCGCATTCAGTTCGTGCACGGCGACGACTGGTTGCTTCCGGGAGCTCTGCGGACACTCTCCCAATACTTCGAAGACCCGGCTGTGGGACTTGCCTTCGCGCCTCGACGTGTGCTGACCGACGACCTCCAGTGGCTGCAGGACTGTGGAACGCTTCATACCCACTTTCGGCGACTTGAAGAACGCAACCATGGTCCGTCGTTAGTGACACAAATCGCGTACCTGGGCATGCCCGGCAATTGGATCGGTGAACCGACCTGCGTGATGTTTCGGCGCCAACTGGCACTGGACGTGGGAGGTTTTCGCGAAGATATTTGTTCACTCGTCGATTTGGATCTTTGGTTGCGCGTGATGCTCAGATCGGAGGTGTGCTTTGTTCCGCAAGAACTGTCGGTACGCAGTCACACTGCGACGACAGAGACGAAGCGTATCGCGACAGATCGGCGTTACTGGCTCGACCAGCTACGCGTTCTCAGTTGGATGATTGTGGATCCCGCTTCCCCCACCATGGTTCGGATCATGTCCGTTGTTTGGTGGTTCCCCGTATGGCTGGCGCGGACCTTAGAAACCGTGATCTATGGGCCCGATCGATTGTCACGCTTGAAAACCTTGATCCTAGCGCCGGTTTGCGAGTTCGCTAATGCGCTGCGGTTACGGGCAGCATATAAACGCCGCCAGGCCCGCTGCCGATAAGGCTGAAGGTGTCGACGTCGAGTTGGCGGAGTCGCCACTGTGGCGGCTCGGTCTTATACGCGCCGGCACGGCATCACGATCGTGATTGAACGCGACTTCGGCTTCGCGCTTCCCGGGTTGATCAGTAATCATTAGTGCCTTAAGAATCCTCCCTGTCGTGGGTGATCGTCGAGCCCGAGAGTTTATTGCGGCACTGCATGTTTCGAGTGCAACGGCTATCCAGAAGCTGGCGGACGGAAACGGAACCTCTCCCCCATCGGCTTGACAGCTAGCCCTGCCATTAAGGCGCAGCAGGCGGCCTGACCCACGAAGCTGGGCCACAGCCGAGCCTCTCGACGTTCGACTGGATCAATTCGTAGGGATAGCCGGTGTGCCGCTCGATGAAGTCCTGCAGGCTGGTCATGGAGTCATGCCACGGCTCGTTGTGGCGGGGCAGGATGGTCTTTAAAAATGGGAACCGGAGGTGCTCGATGAGCCCGTCCCAGAAGTACAGAGTGCTGTTAATGGGCTCCCCGGAGAATTTGGTCGCCCACTGGTGTGCCGGTGAGCGACCATAAGCCGCCTTGATGTCGGCGAGCGACACGAACGGCTTGATGCTGAGCCCTGCGTGACGAGCACGCTCGGACACGCCGATCTCGTATTGTCGGACGAGGGCATCTTTGTCGACGATGTACTGGAAGCCGTCCCAGAAATCGTTGAGGAAGTCGCGAGTGCGCGCGTTGAGATCCCAGGCCAGGAAAAAGGATTGGACGTGCGAGCCCAGTTCGGCGCTTTCGATAGCACCATACATATCAGCACCGTGAAACGAGCTCCACATCTCATCGATTGGAAAGAGTGGACCGAACACGCTGTCGTTGGCGAGCACGAGGCGGTCGAACTGATCGAGCGACCAGCCGTGCTGTCGCAGGATAGACCATGCGAGGTGCCAGGAGCCGAAGTCGAGTGAAAGCGTACGGCGAGTGTAAATACCCGCGCACAGAGAGCGGATGGGAGAGACCGACTCCGGGATGAGGCTTGGCGACCCGGACACGAAAACTATGGTTGCTCCGAGTCCGTGCAGCTCCCTCAAGTAGTACGCGACATACGGATCGACGACGCCCTGGCGGTCGAAATGTGCGAACAGAACGAGCGTGCGACGAGCGGGCGGCGGCTCCGCCGGCAACTCCTTGTGCGTTTCGCATAGGAAGGCCAAAGCATCGCCGCTCAGTCGGTAACGACGCGCAGCCAGGAAGGAGGCCACGTCCGATTTTGTCGGCAGTCGAATCACAAGTTTCACGGTGACCTCATGGTGCTCGGCGCGTACCGATCCGGAAGTGCAAGAACCTCAACAGCTTTTCATTGCGAACAAGGGACCCGTCGTGTGGCGACATTATCAGTCTCCCAAATCAAACGCGGGTCAGAATTTTCGCTCAGCTCGACATCCACGACAGTGGTTCCGCCATGGTGGCCCGCACCGTGATCTTCGGCATTAAAGAGCCGACGCATTTACGGGATGAGCCGTTCCCGACGATGTTATGGTTGCCGCCGTGGCAGCGGCCGGATGCTCGGTCAGTCGTCGGCCCTCTTGGGAGGTGCCGATTCGGCGCTTTCGCGCGCCGCGTCGCCTGCCTCATGTCTGCGTCAACGACGAGTTGATCCCTTTCTACGCCATGCATTCCTGGCTTCCCACCCGTGTCAGCCAGACCAAGTCTTGAAACAAGACAGGAGGATGCAGATGAATCGACCTTTCAAAGTGCTGCCGGGCGTTATCACCGAGCAATCTGAGCGCACCGTCCTGCTTGGCACAGTCCTACTGGTGTCAGTGGTCTCTGCGGCGATGGGCTACCTCCTCACCCAGTGGTTCGCGGTCGACGTGATTTCCTCTCATCTGGCCAACCCACAGGATTGCGACCTCGATTGGAGCACGCCAGTCGGCCGGCACTGCTTCAGCGACTACGGAGTGATTGTGAGCGTCGCGACGCGCCCCAATCCTTGGGAGCCCTACTTGACCCTGCCTTGGTCAAACCAGCCAGCGGTCAACCAGTACCCTGCCGCCGCAATGATCCCGCATATGTTGTTCGGACTCCCGGCAAAATGGCTGGGCGCGCCGCTGCTGGGGCTGATGGGTTATTTGCTTGCATTGACTGCCGCGGTCCTTTCGCCTGCGATCTGGGCTGCCCGGGGGGCGGCTGGGCTCGAGCGGGTGGTGGTCTTCGTGGCGTTGGGCGCGGCGGCCATTCCGGCGTGGGCGGTAATCGATCGAGGTAATTCGGTAGGCTTCGTGGTGCCGATAGCGCTGGGTTTCTTGGTCGCGTTGCGGCGGCAGCGGTGGGGCATGGCGGCGGGGATGGTGGTCCTCGCCGCGGTGATCAAACCACAGTTTGCCGTCCTCGTGTTGGCGTTGTTCGCGGTCCGACAATGGCGGCTGGGCGGACTCGCCGTCGCTGGCGTCGTGGCCTCGAATATTGGCGCATATTTGCTATGGCCACAGAGCTTTCCGGGGACAATCTCCCAGAGCTTGCACAACATCGGCACTTCAGGGCCAGGGATCGCTGATATTCGGAACGTGTCTTTTGGCAGAGCGCTCCTACTGCTGCCGGATATGGTCAAGGCGATCCAAACGGGCGGCAAGATACCGGATGGGTTTCTCGCGGGTCCGCGATCACTGATCGGCTATGCGGTGCTGGCTCTCATCGCCGTGTCCTTGCTGGCATTGGGCCGCCGCATCCCACCTGTCCTGGCAGGTGTTGTGCTATTGGCTGCGGCCGTACTCTGCACTCCCCAAACCAATTACTACTATCTGGCGTTCGCCTTGCCAGTCGCCGCGGTTACGGTCCGTGACCCTGATGGACCGCCGGGTGCCGGACTATTCGACCAGCTTGCAGTCTGTTCCGGCCGCCGCCGCGCGGTCGGCATTAGTGTGACTTTGGCCGCAGCCCTCACCGTCGCTCAGACGGCCCTGCCGGGCCCGATCGGCCAGATTCCCGTCTACGGACAACACGGAGCCAACGGAGTCATTGGCTCCGTAACGATTGTCCAAACGTCGGTGTTCGCGACGCCATTCCTATGGCTTATCGCATGCGCGGTAATCATCGTCTCGTTCGCGCGGCGGCCGGCTCACTCCTCTGGCGGTGACCAGGTGCCGGTTCCAGAGAGTACGTCGGATATCGCTGTAACGACGTCCTCAGGTGCATCCGAACCGACAACCGAGTGATCACCACAAAGACCGACTCAATCGGCCAAACTCCAAGTCATGAAAAGCCATTCGCTCAAGCCGGTCCGCCGGTGGGCCTACTCATGCCTCTAGGTGCCCGGGGTTCCGTCCTGGGTGCCGGCTGCGCTGCGTCTGAAAGAGAAGTACCGGTGGCCGAAGTAGCTCAGCATTGTGGTGGATGCCACGATGATCACCTGCGCGGGGATGCGGTCCAAACCCAACTCAACGAATAGAGGCAGGGCAATGAAGTTGATGGCCGCGGCCGTCAGGTAAACGCTCGAGAACCGGACGAGGTCACGTAACAAATGACCTCGGACGCGGAAGACGAACCGCCGGTGCATGACAAAGGCGAACAGCACGGCCAGCACTTGCGTGATTGCAAGGGTGACCAACGACCCGGCCACCTTCCCGAAATGCTTGTCAACGAGGTGGCCCGCGGTTTCGGAGGCACCGACGAAGATGCCGAATCCGACGACCGTGTTGATACCCCCCACAATCAGGAACGCAACCCGCTGGTCGTGCACAAGCCGCATGAGCGGCCCCCGTGGCGCCGATTCGGCCGACAGGTCGAACTCACTCATGCCAGATTCTCGAACTTGGCGATCTGCTCCTGAGTCACCGCAAGCGGGTCGGCTCGCGCACGCACGAGCCGCTCCCACTCGATCGTCCACGCCACCGCATCACGGAAGCCAAGCCGATCGCGCCAGCCGAGTTCGCGCTGGGCCCGTGCGGTGTTTAGGGCCAGCAGATTGGCCTCGTGCGGATGATCGCCTTGGTCAAGTTCCCAATGCGCGCCGCCGCCCCACAATTCAGCCGCCAACGTCGCCACTTGACCGACCTCCACGAAGCAGTCGCGGCCCGGCCCGAAGTTCCACTGACCAATCCCCGAACCGGCGAGTAACGCATCGGCCAGCGTGAGATAGCCATTGAGGCAGTCGAGTACATGCTGCCAGGGCCGCACCGCATGCGGAAACCGCAACCGGGGAGCCTGGCCGTTCGCGTACGCGGTGACCAGATCCGGCAGCAATCGGTCCGGGCTGACGTCGCCGCCGCCAATTACGTTGCCGGCGCGGGCAATGGCGGTGGGGGCGCAGGGAAAGCTGCGGATCCAGGACTGCGCCAAGAGATCGGCCATCGCCTTCGACGCGCTGTAGGGATCATCACCGCCCAATGGATCGGTTTCGACGTACCCGGCCTCTTGGCCGACGTTGCGGTAGACCTTGTCGGTGGTGACGACGACGTGCGCGCGCACCGACGGCGTGACCGCCGCGGCCTCCAGCACGTTCAGTGTGCCAATGGCGTTGGTTTCGTAGGTGTATCGCGGATTACGGTACGACTCGCGGACCAATGGTTGAGCGGCCATGTGCACCAAGACATCCGGGGCGGCGCTCGACACTGCCGCCATCGCGGCCTCGGCATCGCGGATGTCCACCCGGAAGTCCGAGACCAGCCGGTCCGCGAGTCCGACGCGCTTGAACAGGCCGCCCTCCACGGGGTCGAGCGCCAAACCGGATACCTGATGTCCGCGGCTGAGCAGGAGCAGCGTCAGCCAGGCCCCTTTGAATCCCGTGTGCCCGGTGACCAGGTAGTGCATGGCTACCTCGCAGCTTCGGCCATGTAGTCTCGGATCGAATCGGCCAGGAAGTCGAGCATGGGCCGGTTTAGGCCCGGATACGTGCCAACCCAGAACGTCCGATTCATCACGATGTCGGTGTTGGTCAGGTCGCCGACGATCCGGAAATCGACGTTGCGGTAGGCCGGCTGCTTGACGAGGTTGCCGGCGAACAGCTGACGGAACCCGATCTTGCGCTCGTCGAGGAATTGCATGAACTTGGTCCGGTCGACCGGATGCTCAGGGTGGAGCGTTATCGGGAAGCCAAACCAGGAAGGGTCCGACTTCGGCGTGGCCACAGGCAGCACCAGTCCCTCAACCCCAGTCAGCCGCGACATCAGATAGGCGAAGTTGTCTTTGCGAGCCTGGACGAACGCGTTGAGTTTGGCCAGCTGGGAAAGCCCGATGGCGGCCTGCATGTCGGTGGCCTTGAGGTTGTATCCGATGTGGCTGTAGATGTACTTGTGGTCGTAGCCCTTCGGCAGATCGCCCAGTTGCCATTCGAACCGCTTTTGGCACGTGTTGGCCTCGCCCGGCGCGCAATAGCAGTCCCGACCCCAGTCCCGGAATGACTCGGCCTGCTTGCGAACCAGCGCCGATTTGACGAAGACGGCGCCGCCCTCGCCGGTCGTGATGTGGTGGGCGGGATAGAAGCTCACTGTCGCGGTGTCGCCGAAACTGCCAGTGCGTTTGCCGTCGTAGGTCGAGCCGAGGGCGTCGCACGAGTCCTCGATCAGCCATAGGCCGTGCTTTTCACACAAGTCCTGCACCGTGTCCAGGTCGAAGGGGTTGCCCAGGGTGTGCGCCATCATGATCGCCCTGGTCTTGGGCCCCACGGCCTCGCGGAGACGCTCTGGAATGGCGTCGTAGGTGCCCAGCTCGATGTCGACGACGACGGGGCGTAGCCGGTTTTGGATGATCGGGTTGACGGTGGTGGGAAAGCCGGTGGCGACGGTCAACACCTCGTCACCTGGCTTGAGCGGTCGCTTCCCAAACCGCTTGTTGGCCAGTTTGGCGCTCGTCAGCGCGCTCAGCGCGACGAGGTTTGCGCTCGACCCACTGTTGACGAAGATGGCGCCGCGGGCGCCCACGTAGCGGGCGAGTTCGCGCTCAAAGATGGGGTGGAAGCGGCCCGCGGTCAGCCAGCCGTCAAGGCAGGCGTCCACCAGTGCGGCGAAGTCCTCTGGGTCAAGGACTTTGCCCGACACGGGAACCGGCGTGGCGCCGGGCACAAAATCGGAAGTCGCGAGCTTACGATTCGCGTAGCGGCGAACCGCCGCGAGGATATCCGCGCGGTCCTCCTCGAGGCCGCCGCCTCCAGACCCATCGATAACCGGCCTTGAAATGATTCTCCTCGGGCATCAGTTGTTGAAGCTCAGCTCGATCTTATTAGGCGGCTCTCGAAAACGCGCCGGATGCCTCCCGCCATTGCTAGTGTGTCACCTGCGGTGAAGTGCGTCACGGAAATTGCGCCCGGGGGTACGACTGCCTTGAGAATCGACGACCCGTCATGAAGGCCGTGCTGCTCGCCGGGGGCCTCGGCACGCGGATGCGCGAGGAGACCGAATTTCGGCCCAAACCGATGGTCGAGGTGGGCGGGCGGCCGGTGCTATGGCACATTATGAAAGTCCTTGGCCATCATGGAATTTCAGAGTTTGTGGTGTGCGCCGGCTACAAGAGCGAGTATATCAAGAGCTACTTCTCAAACTATGGGGTGTCCAATCTCGACTTCACCATCACCCTCGGTGACCAGTCGAGTATCAAGTACCACGGCTCGCACGACGAATTTAACTGGCGAGTGACCGTTGCGGACACCGGCCTCAACACGATGACGGGGGGCAGGATCAAACGCATCCAAAAATACGTACGCGACGAGACGTTCCTCTGTTCATATGGTGACACTGTTGCCAATGTCGACATCGCAGCTCTGCTGAAGTTCCACCACGCGCACGGCAAGCTTGCCACCGTGACGGCGGCGCAGCCGATGAGCCGGTTCGGAGTCATCGACCTCGAGGAGGACGGCGCAGTCACCAGATTCCGGGAAAAGCCGCAGATCGATGACTGGGTCAACATCGGCTACTTCGTCTTCGAGTCGGGAGTGTTCGACTACCTGGACAACGACGACACGGTGCTCGAGGACAAGCCAATGCGCCGGCTCGCGGAAGCCCGCCAGATCGCCGCATTCCCTCACGACGGATTCTGGCAGCCTATGGACACTTTCCGGGAATCGCAGCTGATGAACGACTTGTGGAATAGTGGAAACCCGCCCTGGAAGGTGTGGGAGTGAAGAAGATCTCCCTGATCATCCCGGCGTACAACGAAGAAGAATGCGTCGATGAACTAGCTCGCCGCTTGGCTGTGGTGTTCGACTCCGAGCCAGCATACGAGTTCGAGGCGATCATCGTGGAAAACGGTTCGACCGACGACACGATGGACAAGCTGCTCGCTATTCGTGCGGCGGACCCGCGGTTCAAAATCTTGCAATTGGCCCGCAACTTCCGAATGGACGGCGGTCTAACGGCTGGCCTTAACGTGGTCGACGCTGATGCCGTCGTGCTTATGACCGCCGACTTGCAGGATCCGCCGGAATTTATCCCGGAGATGATCCGGAAATGGGAAGAAGGCTACGAGAACGTATACGGGGTCGTGACCGAGCGTACTGGCACCGGACCGATCCGCAAGATGAACTCCCAGCTGTTCTACTGGCTAGCGGGCAAACTGACGGACGACCGTGTCACCAGCAACGCCGCCGACTTCCGCCTAGTCGACAGGAAAGTCTACGAGGTCGTTCGTTCGATGGAGGAACGTAACCGGTTCGTCCGGGGTCTGTTCTCCTGGGTCGGCTTCAAGTCGATCGGTATTCCGATCAAGCGAGCACCTCGCTTCGCCGGCGAATCCAAGGCATACACGCTTACTGTGCTCGATCTGGCAGGTAAAGGCATTCTCGCCCATTCCTACGTACCGCTGCGACTTATCACGCTAACTGGTTTTATCGTATGCGCTTTCGCGGCCGTCACGGTCTTGGTGCTCGCAGCGCGATTCGTCTTGTATGGGGTGCCCTTCCCCGGATTCGGTTCGCTCATCTGCGTCATGTTGATCGGATTTGGGATAGTTGCTCTGCTACTCGGGGTCGTGGGCGAGTACCTCGCGCTCATCTATGAGGAAGTGAAAGAACGACCCAATTTCGTAATTCGCAGAAAGGTCGGCTTATGACTGCCGCTGGAGATACGCAGACCGGTCGACCCTTCAAACGGATTGTATTCCTGCCCGGCCTTACTTCAACCTCGCGGCACTTCCGGCGAGTGGACTCATGTGTGCGAATCGTGAACGAAAGGCGACCTCTGTTTTGCTAGTAATCTAGCTGAAGCAGGCGCGCAGCGCCGCGCCACCTTGGTAGGCGAGTTGCAGATCCGAGCCATACTCGATGAGCGTCGCTCCGAGTTCCGCGAGGCGTTGAACACCTTCGGCGGTATCGGTGAACGCCCCCAAGCGCAAGCCCTTCCCGGTCACCGAGGTGGCGACCTTTTGCATCGCTTCCGCGACAATCGGGTTCCAGACGTCCCCAGGCACACCGTAGGAAGCCGACAAATCCCACGGACCGATGAAAATCGTGTCGATCCCCGGCACCGCCGTGATCGCCTCGATGTTATTAACGCCCACGTGGTCCTCGATCTGCAGAACGAGTCGGACATCCTCATTGGCACCACGCATATAGTCGTCCTTTGGAACGTCGCTGAACCCTGCCGCGCGCACGAAGCGGCAGAGACCACGTCCTCCCTCTGGCGAGAAGTGACTCAACCGCGTGGCCTCTTCTGCATCCGCGGCGGTCTGGACGAAGGGCACCTGCACGTAGCGGACGCCGAGGTCGAGCACCTTCTTGAAGAACATCTCGTTGCGCAGCGGGATGCGCACCACGAGCGGCATGCCGTGCAGCTCCGCCGCCAGCACCATCGGGTACAGCGCCGCCGGCTCCAACGGCGTGTGCTCCATGTCGGCCACCGCGAAATCGAAGCCTCCGCGCGCCAGCACCTCGACCATCTCCGGGTGCGGACACTTCATGAACGGCCCGAGCGAGAACGACGTGCCGCCGTGGGCATGGCTGCGCTGCATCGCTACTCCTCCGGAAGCATCGGGATGAGCATGTTCGCCGCGAGTTGCTCACGCGGCAGGAACGGCGCGAGATCCTCCAGCGGCGGTGAGAACAACGTGCCATCCGGGCGAACCTTCACCGCCATCTTTGGGCCGAGAAACTGCTCTGTCGGGATCATTACTTCGGCGAAGACCGGCCCCGGTGTCTCGAGTACGTCCGCGATGAACTCATCCACCTTTGTGTCGTCGGTGAGGCGGAAGTGCTCGAAGCCGAAGGCCAGCGACAACCGCTCGAAGTCCGGCACTGTCACTCCGGACTCTGGCGTGCAGGCGCTCAAACGGTCGCCGAATATGGCTCGCTCCGTGTGCTGGATCGTCAAGTACCCCACGCTGTTCAGCAGGAAGATCTTAAGTGGCAGCTGGTGATGAATCACCGTCTGCAGTTCCTGCAGGTTCATCATCAGCGAGCCGTCAGCGCCGACGAAGATCGTCCTCCGTCGACCCGAACCCACACAGGCACCGATCGCGCCGGGCAGGCCGAAGCCCATTTCACCAAGGCCCGTCGAGGTGACCATGCGCTGCCCGCGCTTGATGCGGATTGCCGCGTGCGTGCACGTCAGGCTCGTGCCCATGTCGGTGCAGATGACGTCGTCCTCGGTGAGGGCGTCGGAGAGGCGATCGATGAAAAGGTAGCTGTTCACGCGCTCCGGGACGTGTTCCTGGTGCTCCGGTCCGTAGGGCGGATAGTCGCGGCGCCATTGCTGCACCCGCTGAACCCACGGCGTATACGACGACGGCTCGATGCCGTGCTCGCCCGCGTCGAGCTGCCGCTCGAGCTCCTCGAGGAAGTCGGCCACATTCGCGTTTACGGCCAAGTCCCACGCCGGATTGAGCTTGGCGATCTCAGCGGGGTCGATCTCGACGAGCCCCTTCTTGGCCGCTCGTGCGAACTCGGCCTGCACATAACCGAGCTGGGGGATCGCCATGCGCGTGCCGAGACCGAAGACGAAGTCGCAGTTCTGCACCGCGAAGTTCGCGGCGCGTTGCCCGTAGTTGCCAGCCCGCCCGGCCTGAAGCGGGTGGTCGTCCTCAAGTAGGTCGATGCCGTTCCACGCGATAAGAGCGGGGATGCCGAGTGCTTCGAGGACCCGACGGAATCGGTCCTGCGCGCCCGCGAGGCGGATCCCGTGACCTGCCCAGAGAAGCGGTCGCTCGGCAGCCCGTGCCATCGCGAGGAACTGCTGCACCTCAGCGATGACCGACGGCTTCTCGACCGCCGGCGGCTCGAAGGAAGGCAGCTCGTCCCAGTCGACCTGTGCGAACTGGATGTCCTGCGTAATCTCAACCCAGACCGGGCCGGGACGCCCCTCATAAGCGAAGTAGAGCGCCTTTTCAAGCTCGTAGCGAAGCTGCTGAGGCTTCTGAATACTAGTCGCGTACTTTGTCAAAGGCGTGACGATCGAGACCATGTCGAGGCCCTGAACTCCCTTGCCGCGCAGCGCGGTCGGCGGGTTGAGGAAGGTGGAGTTTTCTTGTCCTGCGATTGCCATCATCGGGATCGAGTCGAGGTGGGCGCTTGCGATGCCGGTGACCATGTTCGTCGCGCCGGGGCCTGCCGTGCACACCATCACGCCGAGCTGACCAGACAGGCGATGTGTCATCGATGCGGCCATCACGCCCGCCTGCTCGTGATGTGGGCAGAGGTAGTTCAAATCGGGGTGCCGCGCGATCGCATCGATGAGTCGAATATCCGACGCACCGCTGATCACGAAGATGTCACGGGCACCGGCGCGCGCCAGAAAGTCTGCGAGCGCCTCGGAAACGGTCTTTACCATGCCTGCTGTCCGTCCTCACCGCGTTGTGTAGCGCGTTAATCCTAAAAGAAGGTTGACCTCGCGAGGGCGACCGGTGTGGCTCACCGGCAGGTCCGGATGGCCGTCCGCCCCAGTAGCGAGTCGTGGCATGAGTCAACATCTGAAGTTCGTTGGCGAATCCAAATCTTAGTCGTCGGGTCCGAAAAACGCGCCGGGGTCGGCTGGCCATTGCTAATCTGAAATCTGCAATCATCTACGCCAGCGGATACTGCGTCGAGGGAACGACTGCTTTGCGATTTGACAACCGGCTATGTAAGCCGTGTCCCTCTCGGGTGGTCTCCGCACCCGCATACGTCCGCAGACCGACTTCCGGACCAGACCAATGGTCTTGGTAGGTGGTCGGTCGGTGCTGTGGCACGTCATGAAGATCCTTAGCCATCACGATGTTTCCAAGTTCGTAATCTGCACGCGATGTAGAGACGAGTACGTCAATAGCTATTTCTCAAACGGTGACGGCAACGTCGCCACCTGGTCGCCGCAGGATCGCTTTTGCGAGGGTAGATGGCTCGGCACAGACGTATCGAATGGCGCGTTCGTACCAGAGCACGCGTGCCTCGCTGCGACCTTCAGGTTGCCTCTTCGTCGCAGCGCCCAGTCGCCGGCCGAACGTTACACGGTGTTGAACAGATTGTTGTTGCCAGACCTGTCAGGTCCGGTGTGGCTGGAAGTCTTCCCGTACGACAACCAGGTAGGCGAGCCGCTTGTGTCGCCGCGTCCCAACGCTCAAGGCGAGTTCGTCAGTCCGTCGCTGGCTGGCATGGATCCGCCGATCAACACAATCCATGTGTGAGACCGTCCCACGCGAAGCGCTGGTAACGGCTCTGACCAACTTCCGGTTCGAGGCAGCTCAATGGCGGTTCGCTGATCTGCGCATCGACATCCCACCCGAGTCGTTCGGCAGCGATGCGATCAACCCGCACACGCAGTATTCGAATCCGGTGGCGATGACGGAAGGTGACGCGGGCCCAGCGGTCGGCGCCTCATTCACACTCGGCGCAGGCAACGAGATGATCTGTGCCGGCGGAGAATTCATCGTCAACGAACTCGACGGGCTCACGGTCGGTGACCTTATGGCGCGCGGGCACGGATTCTACGAGACCTTGACCAATCCCCTGCAGCTGCGCTGGCTTTCGCCGAATGCAGGCTTGCCATTGATGGCCGGCGGGCTAGTGGTGAACACGCTGCTCGACGCTGCCTCGAAATCCGTAGGGCTGCCGGCGTGGGAATTTCTCGCGCGGCTGCCGACCGATGTTCTGATGAACCTGATCAACCTGCGCCACCTCGACGAACGCTATGACGCGGGAACCGTGCGCAGTGTTCTAGATCTAGGTCTCTCCGACATTGACAAGCGTTGCGCTCGTTTGAAAGCGGAAGGTTTGCCGGTCTATTACACGACTTGGATCGGCCATGATGCTGAAACCATCGCGAAGCAGATCGTCGCCCAGTATTGCGACCGCGGCATCCGCATGTTCAAGGTGAAGATCGGCAGAGACATCGAATGCGATGCGCGGAAGCTGGCTCGCATACGCCAACTTGTTCCGAAAGAGATCGATCTCTGCGTCGATGCCAATCAGACACTCGACGCCAATGAGGCACGGGCGTGGCTTCAGCTGCTTGCAGATCAAGGCGTTAAATGGCTTGAAGAGCCCTTCGCGCCCGACAATGCTCGTTTGTTTCAGGATCTCGTGGGATTCAAGCGCGACAATGGCCTGTCATGCGAAATTGTGACCGGCGAAAATTGCCCCAATCACTTCACCGCGTCGGCGCTCATCGATAGCGGCATTGATCGCTTCCAGGCTGACCCATGCCGGATGCTCGGTCTCGTAGATGTAATCCTGGTGACGGTAGTAGCCGCGCTGCGCGATTGTGCGGTGACGCCGCACGCCGGTGGCTCGGGTCTCGATGAACTTTCGCCGCACATCCAGCTTTTTAATCTCGCGCGTGTCCGTACCGACTTAGCGCCTGCCACTTCGTTGACGGAGAATGTCGGTTTCTGCTCTCGCTTCTTCGCTGCTCCGACCAGCGTGAAGCAGGGGCGGGCGGTAGTGCAGCAGACCCCTGGATTTCTAGTCGGGCTTGAGTCACGAGTGATGCGCCACGTGCGCGGCTATAAGGAGGGCGTTTCTTGGCTAACGCTCTGATTATCGGCTGCGGCGCCATCGGCCGCGGCTTTGTTCCCTGGATCCTGCAGAATTTCCAGGTCGATTTCCACGACACCTCGCACGAACTGGCGGCGGGGATTTCCGCGCAGGGCGGTTACAGCTCCTACATGAGCGATGGCGAGAACCTGTCGCACCTGCGAGTGACACCGCGAAAAGTCACGGCAGACTTCGGCGAGTTGGACCCGGCGGACTACGACATAGCCTTTATTTCCGTGGGGCCACGAAACGTTGAGCAGCTGCCGGCTGGCGTGTCGCGAATCGCGTGTCCCGTCTTCAGCCTCGAGAATGATCCGACCACCGTCGACTGGATCAAACAGCGCTACGGGTTAGAGGCGGTCTATTTTGGCGTACCGGACGTGATCACCTCATCGACTGCCGCTCCCGAAAGCCTCGCCAAGGATCGCTACGCGATCCACACCGAAAACGGCGTCATGTACCTGCAGCACAGCGACCGTGTGTCCGACAGTCTGAAGGCGGCGCTGCCGGACGTTAAATGGCTGCCCGTGGAACGGCTTAACCAGGAATGGGATGCGAAGCTCTACATCCACAACACGCCGCATTGCATCGCGGCGTATCTCGGCTTCATCGCGGGATGCACCTATCTGCACGAAGCGCTGGCCAAGCCAGCGATCCGGCGTGTGGTCGATGGTGTGATCGAGGAGCTGCTCTACGCTCTCAAGGTCACGACCCACTATGACCACCACTTCATCGAATCTTATGCCGAGAAGGAGGTCCGGCGCTTCGCGAACAGGCTGCTTTTCGATCCGGTCAGCCGCGTCGCGCGAGAGCCGATCCGCAAGCTACATCCCTCCGGTCGTCTCACAGGGGCGCTTCGATTGCTTCTGTCTGCGGGAGTCCGGCCGGTCCATCTCACGATCGGCATCGGGGCGGCGCTGCACTATATGGCAAAGGACGACAAAGATTTCCGGCAGCTATCACATCTTAATGAGTTTGGCCTGCCGGCCTTCTTGCAATACCATCTTTCGCTGCGGCCCGAGTCACTTGAATCCCGTTACATCCAGCAGTCTTTCGCCGGAGTCAGCGCCTATCTCCGCCGGGAGATCGCATGAGCCTGCTGTCCCTGACCGCGCAGGTTTGCAACGTTTTTGGGGCCGCTGGAGATGGCGGGCTGAGAATGGTGCAGAAGGTCAAGGACGATCAGGCGCGTGATGTCGTGTCGGCGCTAGATCAGCGCCTCCATGCAACGGCGGCGTCTTATGTCGCTGACTCGATGCCTGGCTGTAGCCTCCTCTCGGAAGAAGGCGCCGCGTCCAGCCATGGTCTCGCGGCGCTCGCTCAAGGTGAATGGCTTGTGGTCGATCCGCTGGACGGATCGAATAACTATGTCCTGTCCCTGCCTGGCTATGGGTTCATGGCCGCCCATCTCGTCGACGGTGTTGTCGCCGGTTCCGTTATAGTCCTACCCGAGGACGACCTCTACATCGTTTTTGAGCACGGCGAACTCTTGCTCTCCCAGCGTTTCTCGCCACCGTTGGCTGCGCCCTCGGCGCCGATTTACTACGCCTATCCGCCCCGCTTGTCCGAGGGGGGACGCCGGGCCCGCACAGAGCTACTCGATCTTGTTGATCGGCGGTCGGCCGGGCTCTATCGCTACGGGTCAGCGTGCGTGGGTGCCTACAACTTGCTGCGAGGTCGACACAGCGCGTTCATCGGTCACGGCATACGTGTGTGGGATGCGATTGCCTATGTCCCGCTGCTGCATTGGTTCGGCTTGCCTGCCAGATATCACCTTGGCACATCCGACTTGACACTGATCGCGGGATTCGATGAAGAGTTTGTCGATGAAGCTTGCGCGGTCATATCTGCCAACGAGGCGATCACGTTCACTGCGATCTCCCGTGACGCAAAGCTGGTGATCTCGACATGAGCCGAGCGCTTGTCCTCTTCTGCGGTGGCCCGCCCATCTATTCGGGCTCGCCCAAGCCATTGCAGATGCTGCCCACGGGCGAAACGCTGCTTGAACGTTTCCTTCGCCATGTTGAGCCGCGGGTGCCCGACGACGTCGTGATCCTTAGCGACACCGATTTCGCACCGGAATATCAGTCGGTCGCCCGACGTCTGGCCTACTCAGCTGCCCTTAGGGTGTACGCCTGCACGGATGGGTCCACCACGCTGACAAAACTTAGGGAGTTCCTCGACTCCGGCTACCCAGCCGACCGCGTCGTCGAGTTCAGCTATCCAGACGTGTTCGTGGCCGGCGACATCGCCACCCCCGCGGACGACGATCCGCGGCTCGTTGACGGCGTGTTCATCAGTTACACACCCATCTTCTCTCGCTTTCCGCGGCTGGTGGTCGACACTTATGACGGCGAGGTAAAAGGAATCTCAAGTCACTCAAGTCATGTTCCGGCGAACCCTCTGCACGTCTTCGGCGGTCACCTAATAGCTCGCGTCGGCGTGATCAAATCGCTCCTTGAGGCCTTTCAAGCCGAGGCAATGCTGCCGTCGCCGAGCCTGGAGTTCGACATGTTCTACTGGCTCATTAACACATCGCGTATGCACGCGATGGCAATCGGCGGCAGATGGGTTCAAGCCGATTCTCCGCGCGAAATCCAAGCGGTCGTGAACCAATTCTGACTGAGCCTGATACTGGCTGCCTGTCAGAGCTTAGCGAGACGACCACAGGCCCGCCCCATCTGCACTAGCTCGGCTCATGTCGGGTACGCGGCGGGACCAGACCGCGGGCGTCACTTCGACAGGCAGCTGCCCGACACAAGTACTGCCTACCCGGTGGGTGCGCACTAACCACAGGCATTCGTGGGACGCCGACGACGGGGCCCGCAGGCTGTAAATCCCATATCCGAAGCGCCCCCAACCTTCAAAACTCCCAGGTGATCCCGGCCGGTAGGAGGACACGAAAGCGAACAGCTCGCAGCAAACCGTGTGCCACTCGTCGCTGCTACCGCGACGACATACGTCGAGGGGCTGTGAAGCGTCGGAACCGACCCAGGATGACTCTATTCTTAGGCGGTGTCGGCCCAGGGGTCCGCACTGCGTGCCGCGACCTGGTTGCGGCTTGGTCGGCGAATGACGGTGGGTCTTAGGGTGCCGGGGCGCTGCCCGGAATGGCAATGCTCGCAGGTCGAACATAGCCAACATACGTTGGATATGAATAAGCGGGTGCTAAGTTAGTCCTGCCGTCTAGGTATGACTGAGACGATCCGCCCTCGGAAGGGCCATAATGAGTGGCTACGTTCATGCACGACAAGGCATTGCGATGACGACGGGAGTTTCGCCGTGACCATCAAAGACAGCATTAGGCGCTGGATCAGCGAGAATTCACTAACACGAAAATGGTTCGTCGCCTTGTGTGCTCGCTTTACTGTCCGTTTGTATACATTGCAGCAATATCTCAGTGTCAAAGATATAAAGGGAAAATTGCGTATGCTCGCGTGGCGCGAAGTCCTATCATCGGTCGAGGACGCTCCGCTCGAAAAGGTCGAGGTCGTTGCCGGAAGCGCGACCTTCTATTATCGCGATGGCTGTGCATTCAAAGTGACCAATTCCGCTGTGTCGAACAGCCATGCGTTGTGGATTGATGCCCAGTACGAGCGAGCAGAAACCGCTTTGCTAAGCCGGATCGTGAAACCCGGTTGGACTGCAGTCGATGCTGGCGCGAACTTTGGGTGGTATGCGATCCATTTGTCACATCTGGTCGGCGTGGAAGGAAAAGTCTTTGCGTTCGAACCTGTCCCCGCCACTTTCCAGGAGCTCAAATCGAACTCAGAGCTCAATTCGTGCGACAACCTCGAAACTTTTTGCATGGCAATCGGAAATAGTACGGATTCGATAAATATCTATGTTCCGCAGATCGCCTTAGGCAGTGGGGCGGCTTCGCAATTCCTTGACACCGGTGAGAAAATTCAAGTTCCGATGACCAGGTTGGATGATTTCGTCGACGATAGAGGGCTGAATCGAGTGGACTTCATCAAGGCTGACATCGAAGGAGGTGAATTGGCTTTGTTGCGCGGCGCCGAACAACTCTTGACGACCTTTCGTCCCTCCATCTTGATAGAGATCGTTGACATCCACTGCCAGCGGTTTGGTCACTCCCCGGAGGATGTCTACGACTGCCTGGTCGAGAAGGGGTACACGGGCCGCCATATCACGGCTCAAGGAGAGCTTGTCGACCTTGATCCACGGCATCTGCCTAACGGCAACTTCTTGTTCGAGCCACAATCTTCCTGAATCACATGCTTGGCCGTACAGCCGGTAGCCCCTGATACGTGGCTGCTTTAGTGCGCCAATAGATTTCACCGAAAACTGTTAAGTGTGCGCAAGAAGCCGTCGCGCGGCCCGGTTCGGGGTACCCAACCCAAGCCGCGCAGGCGGGATACGTCCGGACAGGTACGTTGGATTGGGCTTGGCAGGTACGTATCGGTAGCGGCCGCCGCTTCCCGGCGCACCTGCAGCTTACGTTCAGGTTCTAGCCCCACGATCAGCCTGGCTAGCTCCAAGACCGTGAGCTCGGCCCGATCGTTGCCGACGTTGTACGCCGTGCCAATCGTGCCCTTGAGCAAGATGGTGAAGCAGCCCTCCACGATGTCTGCCACGTAGCCAAATGCTCTGCTCGCTCGGCCGTCGCTCCGCATCACTAGGTCGCGGCCCGCCAGTGCGTCGCCGATGAAGTCGGAAAAGTTTCGACCATCGCTTAGGGGCATACCGGGTCCGTAGGTATGGAAGATCCTCGCCATGGTGGTGGGGACGCCCTCTTGGGCGGCGTAGCAAGCGCATAGCGTTTCCCCGGCGCGTTTGCCTTCCCCGTAGCATGACCGGACCTGGGTAGGATCCAGAAACCCATACGCGTCCTCGGGGGTGGGAATAACCTGGTCGTTACCCAGGCCGTACACCTCTCCGGAGCTGAAGAACAAGAACCCGTCCGGTGGCCTGAGCTCCAATAGTTCCCGCGTGGCGAATACGTTGGCAGCGAAAGTGCCGAGTGGGTCCCGGCCGAAGGCCCGCGGCGAGCCCGGACTGGCAGCGTGAATTATGAAATGGATCGGCTCGTCCCGGGGCGCCGGAGCGCATGCGTCCTGCACCAGAAACCGCAAATCATCGCGTGCGCCGGGAGCCGAGAACCGCTGTTGAAGCGCTTCGGCCCGTCGGGCAAGAGCCAGCACCCGGACGGGCGCCAGGCGCCGGTACTCGTTCAGGCGCAACATAGTCTCCACCAAATAGGCGCCCAGGAAACCGGCGGCTCCCGTCACCAGCACGGTCCGGCCCGCGAGCCGCTCCCAGGGCAGGGGCGCTGCGAGGATCCGGTCCAGATCGGCTTCAATGATGGGGTGGCGCATCGGTCCGGTAATAGTACGCATTCTAATTTTCCGTCTGCGGTCGGAGTCGGGATGGATCTAAATAGTCACCCGGAGGAATTGGTTTTCCAAGCCGAAGGATGCCTCTGCAATGTTTCCTCACGGTGCCGGCGGGCATCGGAATGTCCTTGCGGCTTGCAGAAGCCGGTGAAGCTTTTCGGACAGCGTCCGATGAGGTTCCATTGCTGTGGACCTTTCAACCTGACTGGACTCACCTCGCCGCGGCGTCACCTTCGGACGCCATGCCGCGTGACTCCTGGACGAGCCCGGACAAGGACGTAACTTCCGCTTTGTTCAGACGGCGAAAGCCGCATGCTGGTGGATAGGACAGCTGCGACTGGCCTGACTGCCAAGCCTTAAGAACCAGAGATGGCCCCCGCAACACCCACGCGGATGATGACCGGATGGCACTTCGTCGCGGATTTTGCCATCGAAGGCCTCAAGGCCGCAGCGATGTCGGGGCGTTCGCTCTTGGTGGCAGCGAGCTGGCGTGTGGTGAACGCGAAATCACCGTGGTGGTACGGCCGAACCTGCTCGGCTTAGTGCGGTCGGTTAGCTTTAGCCAGTCCCCGACGGTCGATTACAGACGGATACTGGACACGTTTTTTGGCAGTCTAACGAAATACGCTGTGCGGCACACTTAGTCGTCCGTTTGCTCGGTGAATCACCGCTATCGAGTCGTAGAACTCGACCTTTTCGATGAGCGTAGTGGCGAGAGGTACGGAAAGCACCGTCGAGCGAGTCGGGCTCCCGTCCAGGAAGTTGTGGATACCCGTGGTTACCTGGTAGTGCGCGTGCATGGCATCGATAAGCCATTTCGTGAAGTCGACGAACGACATCGGATTGTCGCGGAAGTGCAACCAGTAGTTCGCGTGAATGTCTTCGACCAGGTAGACGCCACCTGACGCCAAGCCGTTGGGGAACAGGTAACGGAAAGTGTCCACCATGTGCGACGCCATGTGGCTGCCGTCGTCCAGAATCACATCAAACGGTCCGAACTCACTCACGATGCTTTGAAGAAAAGCGATATCAACCTGACTGCCGATCCGCACGTGCACGCCTTGCGCTGGGTCGTCGAAGCGGCGAGTGTCTGGTTCGATGTCTATGCCGACAATCACCGAGTCCGGATGCAGGTACCGCCGCCACATCTGTAGCGAGCCACCCCGGGCAACGCCGATCTCGAGCATCCGGCTAGGCCGCGAACGAAACGCAGAAAACACCGACTCATAGACGGGTAGATAGTGAAGGCACTTGTGGACGTTTTCCGTCTCCGCAAAAATCGACCCCAGCTCGCCCTCAGGGTCTGGCGTTTCCGACGCTTCCCAGCGCACCTCGGCGCCGAGCTCTGGCCCCAGCGTCTCGAGCATGCGGCGCCGGCCGCGATAGGGGTACCGACGAATCAAAAATGGCGGTTGTCGCGATAAAACGGGGACGAATACGTGGAAGAAATCACGGATACGCATCTTCAAGCCGGAAAACACCTACCTCTTGGCGACGCCGATGGCGCCCACCGGTTGAACTCGACGTCGTCTTTCGAGAGCCACCGGTGAACATGCGAGTTCTGGCGATTGCTCGCGGCTCAGGCTACCCTACTCGCGACAAGCAGCGTCCGATTTTTGCGTGTTACCTGCCGCCGTACCGACCGGCATATTCTTGAGCGATTCCGAATAGCGCAGGGCGACTCAAGATCCCGACCGCCCCCGATACCGGGCCCGGCGCGTTGAGCGAGGTCCATCGCGGCATTCGCCTCGCCGCGAACCGACGGCGAGAATACCCAGCGGAAGGTTCGCAACCCAATTCGCGCACAAGCCGGCCGACGCCGTTTGACTGTGAGTCCCGCGAGTGTCTACGACGTATCGGAGGCTGTATGGAGAGCAGCACTGCATTGCGGCATCATCAGAGGCCGCCCTACGACTAGCCGAATCCCGAAAGCCGTCGCCCATGCCGAGGACCTAGAGATAATGGGCCGTGGCACCGCCGAAACCACTACCGGAAGGCAGAGCTGGTCGTGAAGTTCGCCCTGGCAAGCTACGGGACTCGCGGCGATGTCGAGCCCTGCACCGCGGTCGCCCGCGAGTTGCGTCGCCGCGGGCACGAAGTCGGCATGGCCGTCCCGCCCAACCTGGTTCCACTGGTCGAGTCGGCCGGACTTGCGGCGGCCGCCTATGGGCCGGATCAGCAGGAGGGCTTTTGGGACACGGATTTCCTCGCCAAGTTCTGGAACTTTCCCGAGGTGAGACGACGCTGGCGAGAAGCCCAGGACATGCTGGTCCGGTCCTGGGCAGAAATGAGCACGACGCTGACATCGCTGTCCGAGGGTGGCGATCTGGTGTTCACCGGCCCGGGCTTCCCGGGGGTCGCGGCGGACGTGGCGGAGTATCTCAAGCTTCCGTTGGCCACCATGCATTACTTTCCGATGCGCCCCAACGGCCAGCTGGCCCCGAACCTGCCGGCGCCGCTGGTCCGCACAGGGATGGCCGCGCTGGACTGGGTCCAGTGGCGGGTGACCAAGAAGGCCGAGGACACACAGCGCCGGGCATTCGGCCTGCCGAAGGCGAAGGGCCCAGCACCGCAGCGAATGGCCGACCGCGGCGCGTTGGAGATCCAGGCCTATGACGAAGCGTGCTTTCCCGGCCTGGCCGACGAATGGGCGAAGTGGAGCGGCCAGCGCCCCTTTGTCGGGACGCTGACCATGGAGCTGACCACGGATGTCGACGACGAAGTCGCATCGTGGATCGCTGCGGGAACACCGCCGATCTGCTTCGGCTTTGGCAGCACAACGGTCGATTCGCCCGCCGAGACGATCACCATGATCGGCGAGGCCTGCGCGGAGCTGGGCGAGCGGGCGTTAGTGTGCTCTGGCAAAACCGATTTCAGCGGCGGCGCTAATTCGGACCACGTCAAGGTAGTGGGCGCGGTCAATTACGCGGCGGTCTTTCCCGCTTGCCGGGCCGTGGTGCACCACAGCGGCGCGGGCACCACGGCCGCGGGCCTGCGCGCCGGAGTGCCCACATTGAGCCTCTGGAGCATGAGCGATCAAAAGATCTGGGCAGCACAGGTGGATCGGTTGAAAGTCGGTGTCGCCCGCCCGTTTTCCAAAACCACGCGTGAGTCGCTGGTGGCCGACCTGCGCCAGATCCTCTCCCCCGACTACGTCTCGCGCGCCCGCGAGCTGGCCGCTCGAATGACGAAGCCCGCGGA